>JAFAGL010000247.1 GCA_023422735.1 Pseudomonadota bacterium | reverse complement strand
TGAACTTGCCCTTGCCGCGGCCACCGGCATGGATCTGGCTCTTCACCACATAAAGCGGGCCGGGCAACTGCTTGGCTGCGGCTTCCGCTTCATCGACTGAGAAGATCGGCACGCCATCGGCAACAGGAGCGCCGAATTTCTTGAGCAACGCCTTGGCTTGGTATTCGTGAATGTTCATGCAATCCGTCCTTTAAGGCTCGGCGAACTTATTTGAGATTTGGCGCGATACCGGCGCAAGCTTCGCAAAGCCCCTGCACGGATGCGACCGATTTTTCGAACATGGCCTGTTCGTTCTTGTTCAGATCGATTTCGATCACGCGCTCGACACCACCGGCGCCAATCACGGTCGGCACGCCGACATACATGTCCGAAACGCCATACTGCCCCGAAAGATGCGCCGCGCAGGGCAAAACGCGCTTCTTGTCCTTGAGATAGGCTTCGGCCATCGCGATTGCGGAGGACGCGGGAGCATAGAAAGCCGAACCGGTCTTCAACAGGCCAACGATCTCTGCGCCACCGTCGCGGGTGCGCTGCACGATCTGGTCGAGCTTTTCCTGGCTGGTCCATCCCATATTGACGAGATCCGGCAAAGGAATACCGGCAACGGTCGAATAACGCGTCAACGGGACCATGGAATCGCCGTGCCCGCCGAGCACGAAAGCGGTGACGTCTTCCACCGACACGTTGAATTCTTCGGCCAGGAAGTAGCGGAAGCGCGCCGAGTCCAACACGCCGGCCATACCGACAACATGGCTCTTGGGCAGACCCGAAAACTTCTGCAATGCCCAGACCATCGCATCCAGCGGGTTGGTGATGCAGATCACGAAGGCGTTCGGCGCGTATTTCTTCAAGCCTGCGCCGACCTGCTCCATGACCTTGAGATTGATGCCCAGAAGGTCGTCGCGGCTCATGCCCGGCTTGCGCGGCACACCGGCGGTCACAATGCAGACATCTGCGCCTTCAATGGCCGAATAGTCATTGGCGCCGTCGAAACGCGCATCGAACCCGTCAACCGTCGACGACTGGGCGATGTCCAGCCCTTTGCCTTGCGGGGTGCCCTCGGCAATATCGAACAAAGTGACATCACCCAGTTCCTTGAGGCCGATCATGTGGGCCAAGGTGCCCCCGATCATACCGGAACCGATAAGCGCGATCTTATTGCGTGCCATGCTTGAGGCTCTCCCGTCTGCGACGATTGCGATCAAATCCTATGCAGGGCAGCCGGACAAGGACGGCCCGCGACAATCCGCGAGCCAATAGACCCCACCGGCCAAAAATTCAAACGATTCTTCGCAAGCCAAGGTTTTCAATCGTTTAGAATATTTGGCATTTACGTAAACGTAAGACATTTACACGTTTCACCTGGAAAACTTCCTCGTGAATTTGCGCGTCCACAGCTGATCTTACCGAGAATCCGCTGCGAGTCTACAGGCTTCCCAACTGGCGACCGCGAAGCTGCAAACGACACTCGCCGATCGATATCGGATCAAGCGGCCTGCCCTGCGGCTTCGCGTTGTTCGCGCCATTCGACGCTTTGCATCTCGTTCAAACGTGACGCGGTGCGCACGAATTCAAACGCCTCGGTTGAACCGGCGCGGCCCTGGAAAAGCTGGTCGGGTGCTGCCGCGGCACTGGCCACAAGAACCGCGTGGCGATCGTAAAGCACGTCGATCAACAAGATCAGGCGCTTGGCTTCGTTGCGCTGGGCTGAGTCGAGGATCGGAATGCGGTCGATGAAAATGGTGGGATAGCGTTCGACGATCGCCAGATAATCGCGCGCCGCCAGCGGCTGGGAACACAAATCGGCAAAAGCGAAGCGCGCTGCTTGGCCCGCCGCCTGCGGGATCGGGATGGTGCGTCCCATCACCGTGATTTCATCGCCGGCCGCGCGATGCCCATCAAGCGCCACTGCCCAGGCTTCATCCATTCTGGCATCCGCCTCGGGCCCCAGCGGCGTCAGATAAACCGGCAGCCGGTTGAGCTTCTCCATGCGGTGATCTTGCGTGCCGCCCATATCGAGAACATCGACATAGCGCTTCAAAAGTCCGATGAAGGGCAGGAAAAGCTGACGATTGAGCCCCTCGCGATAAAGATCGTCCGGTGCGACATTGGACGTGGCGACAAGCACCACGCCCTGATCGAACAAAGCCGAAAACAACCGCGAAAGGATCATCGCGTCGGCGATATCCGTCACGGTGAATTCATCAAAGCAGATCAAGCGCGCCCGCTCGGCCAGATCCCTCGCCACAGGCGGGATCGGATCATCGCCCGATGCCCGACCGGCTTTCACATCGGCGCGGTGGCGCGTGATGCGATCATGCACATCGGCCATGAAGTCATTGAAATGCGCGCGGCGCTTTTTCTCGACCGGCGCTTCTTCCAGAAACCAGTCCATCAGCATGGTCTTGCCGCGACCGACCGTGCCGTAAACATAAAGGCCGCGAGGCGGCGGGGCGGCAGATCTCCTCGCCCCGAACAAGCGCGACAACAGACCGGGCTTCGCGTCAAGCGGTCGCGCGGCCAGATCGCCGAGCAGACGATCCAGTGCCGCAACGACTTTCAGCTGATGCGGGTCCGCAGACAATACGCCTTCTGCGGCAAGACGGTCGTAACGGTCGCGCAACGGGCCGCCTTTCTTCGTCTCAACCGAAGAGGTCATGAGGGGAAGCGACGATCAGCGTGTCAGGCTGACCGGCGAACCGGTCGAGGTCGTGCCATCGAACTTTTCAGGTCCAGTCGACGACAAGGACGCAACCTGCGAGCCGGCATCGTTATACAACACCATCTGGTTGCCCTGAACGGCCCATGACTTCACGCCGTCCAGCGGTGCGGGACAACGCAGCGGCGCTGCGCGGTAACCCTGACCGAATTTGGTGCGCGGTGTCGCGACGCGGCAGCTTTGGCCGGCAACCGAAACGTTCCAGACGCCGGCTACGCCACCTTCGGTAACGGGTCCGCTGCTTTGCGCCGGCATTCCGGCATTGGGATCCACAGCAGCAACCTGCGTTCCGGCAGCCGGCTGTGGCGTTTCCGGGAAGTCCGTCGGTGCCGGCGGCGGCAATTGCGAACCTGTCACCGTGCCCGAAGGCGCCGCAGGAAGTGGCGTCGGCCGGGAATCATAGGTTGAAAAACGATCGCTCTGGCACCCGGCTGCGCCCAGCAAAACCACGACTGAAGCCGCCAATCCGAATTTTCCGAGATCCATCGCGCGCCCTTGCTCCTTCAAGATCCTGTCGTCTCCTGACGACCTTTGTGCCCATAACTATGGCAATGTTCTGAACAATGATAGGAATCTGGAAAAGAAAGCATCCCCTGCTGTGTCTGGAAAAGCACAGGTGTGTCATCGTTGCATCGCTCCCGATTGAACATTTCCGCTGCGCCCTTATTTGCGCGCCATGCGCAATCGCTATTTTTCCGGCTCTCCCAGCGATCATTTCGACGGCTCACTGTTCTTCAATCCCGACGGGCAGTTACCCGGCGGGTTGCGAGACGCTTATCGCATGATAACGCAAGACAAGCGTGCTCGATGGCCAAAAGCCTGGCCGAGCCCGTTCCCGCAGGCGGTTCCCGAAGCAAGACTGGATGGCGATGCGCTTCGCATCACGATGGTCGGTCATGCCTCGATTCTGATCCAGACCGCCGGCCTCAACATCATCACCGATCCGGTTTTCGCGCATCGCGTTTCTCCGTTTCGTTATCTCGGGCCGACGCGCGTCAACCAGCCCGGCATCCGTTTGGAAGACCTGCCGGCGATCGACCTTATTCTTCTGAGCCACAATCATTACGATCACATGGATCTTTCGGCGATCGGCGATCTAGTGTCCCGTCATGACCCGTTGATCGTCACCCCGCTCGGCAATGACCGGATCATCCATGCAAAAGTGCCAAAAGCGCGGATCGTCACCGGCGACTGGCACGATCGGATTGTTTTCAACAAGGATGTGACGATCCATATCGAACCGGCGCATCACTGGTCAGCGCGATGGACGCGCGACCGGCGCATGGCATTGTGGTCCGCCTTCCTGATCGAAACGCCCGGCGGCCAGATTTATTTCGCCGGAGATACCGGCTTTCACGACGGCATCAACTTTCGCGACACCGCAAAAAGGCATGGCGCCCTGCGCTTTGCCTTGCTGCCAATCGGCGCATATGAACCGCGCTGGTTCATGCAAGCGCAGCACCAGAACCCGTCCGAAGCGGTCGAAGCGTTCAAGATACTGGATGCGCCTTATGCCGGCGGTTATCACTGGGGCACATTTCAATTGACCGCCGAAGCCGTGGATGCACCCGCATTGATGCTTGATGCGGCCCTGGACGAGGCCGCAATTGCGCGCGAACGTTTCCAGGCGCTGCGGCCCGGACAGATCTGGGATATTCCGGCACTATGATTACGCGCTCGATCCCTTTTCGAACGCGCCAGCCATGCCGCGAAGCTGGTAATGGCCTGTACTTTCCGCCATATAGCGGCGGACAAGGACAGTATGCTCATGACTTCGCCCGCCCCATTCGTGAA
>JAFAGL010000215.1 GCA_023422735.1 Pseudomonadota bacterium | reverse complement strand
GTCCTGAATCCAATTCGATCCCATGGCCTCTTCGATGAGGCTGTCCTCGGCTTCTTCGAGCAGGCTTTCATGCGCATCGCCATGCACGCGTTCCTTGCCGATCTCCATCATGATCGGCACCGCAAGCGGCGAAATCTGCTCCAGATCCTTATGCATGATTCGTCCGCGAATACGCGACAGCATTTCGCCCAACCGGCGAATGTCGAGCAATCCCGTTGCGGCATCCTGACGGGTCGCCTGCAGCAGGATGTGGTCCGGCTCATGACTGCGCAAAACGTCATAAATGAGATCGGCGGAAATCGTCACCTGACGCCCTGTCTTTTCCTGGCCCGGATGACGTTTTTCGATCAGCCCCGAAATCAGCGCGCAATTGCGGAAGGTCCGCTTCAAAAGATAGGAAGAATCGAGCCACGCTTCGAGATCGTCGCCCAGCATGTCCTCGTCGAAAAGGTCCGCCAAGGTGGGCCGCCCCTTGGCGAAAGCGTGCCCCATATCGTCCAGACCCCAGATCGCCAGCGCATAATCTGTTGCCACAAACCCTAGCGGGCGAAGCCGCGCGCGCTCCAGCCGCTTGGTCAGGAGCATGCCGAGCGTCTGATGCGCCAGCCGTCCTTCAAACGGATAGGCCACCATGTAAAAGCGGTTACCGCGTGGAAACGTCTCGACCAGCAGATCGCGCGGATTGGGCAGAACCGATTTGTCGGCCTGGATGCGCAGCCAGTCCGAAACCTGATCGGGCAGGGCCTTCCAGCGATCCGGATCGGCCAGCATGGCGCGCACGACTTCGGCCAGATAGGTCGTCAGGGGAAATTTTGAGCCACCCCAATAAGGCACTTTGGCTTCCGCATCCGGGGCATTGGAAACGAAACATTCATTGTCGCGGATGCCTTCGAAGCGCAGGACTTTGCCGGCAAACAGGAATGTGTCGCCCGGCGTCAGGGTTTCGAGGAAATATTCCTCGATCTTGCCGAGCGTCATGCCGCCGCGCGAGGCGGTTCCGCGTCCCTTTCCGACATATCGGATATTCAATGAGGGCGCTTCGATGATGGTGCCGACATTCAGCCTGTATTGCTGCGCAAACCGGGGATGGCTGATGCGCCAAAGCCCATCCTTGTTCTTGCGGATTTTCGCATAACGCTCGTAAGCGCGCAGCGCGTAACCGCCGGTTGCCACGAAATCCACGATGCGGTCGAACGTCTCGCGCGCAAGATCGGCATAAGGCGCGGCTGTACGGATTTCAGCGTAAAGCGCATCGGCGTCGAAGGGCGCGCCGCAAGCAGAGCCCAGCACGTGTTGGGCCAGAACATCCAGCGCGCCATTGACCAGGGGAGGCGTATCCTGTGCGCCAAGATAATTCGCTTCCAGCGCCGCCTCGCATTCCAGCACCTCGAACCGGTTGGCCGGAATGAGGATGGCTTTCGAGGGCTCGTCCATGCGGTGGTTGGAGCGCCCGATGCGCTGGGCAAGACGGCTGGCACCCTTGGGCGCGCCAACATGGACCACGAGATCGACATCCCCCCAGTCGATGCCAAGATCAAGCGTGGAGGTGGCGACGATGGCACGAAGCGCATTCGATTCCATCGCCTTTTCGACGCGCCGCCTTTGGCCGACATCGAGCGAACCGTGATGCAGCGCGATCGGCAACGTGTCTTCATTGACGCGCCAGAGTTCCGAAAACAGCATCTCGGCCTGCGAGCGCGTATTGACGAAAAGCAGCGTCGTCTTGTGGTCTTTGATCGCCTGATAGATTTCCGGAATGGCATAGCGGCTCGTGTGACCGGCCCATGGAACGCGTTCTTGCGAATTCAGGATCGAAATATCGGGTTTGGCGCCGCCCTGCACCGTGATGAGATCGGACAAGGCGCCCGGATCCGCCTGGGTCACGATCCAGCGGCGCAGTTCATTGGGCTCAGCCACCGTCGCCGACAGGCCGATCACCTGCAGATCCGGCCGGAATTTTCGCAGCCGCGCAATTCCCAGCGCCAGAAGATGGCCACGCTTGGACGTCACCAGCGAGTGCAACTCATCAAGCACGATATAGCGCAGATCGGCAAAGAACCGGTCGGCATCCTTTGACGCGATCAGCAATGCGAGTTGTTCGGGGGTGGTGAGCAGAATATCCGGCGGCACGAGCTTTTGACGCTGCCGTTTGAAGGCCGGCGTGTCACCGGTCCGCGTTTCCATTGCGATCTTCAAGCCGATCTCGCTGACTGGTGTCGTGAGGTTGCGCTCGATATCCACCGCCAGCGCCTTCAACGGGCTGATATACAGCGTATGAACGCCACGATGCGCTTCGCCGGGCTTTCTTTTGGGACGCTCGGCCAGATCGGTAAGACTTGGCAGGAAACCGGCTAATGTCTTGCCGGCGCCCGTTGGCGCGATCAGCAAGACCGACTTGCCGGCCTGGGCGCGCGCCAGGAGTTCCAGCTGATGGGGACGCGGCGACCAGCCGCGCTTGCCAAACCATTTGAGGAAGGGTTCGGGCAATCGCGCCGAAAGAACGGCGGGGTCAGCAAGGGGGAGCGGCGCAGGCTTGGTCACGCGGAGTTAGATAGGGCGAAGACGAGCGATACGCCAACGGCAATCACCTTTCAGCCACCACCACCAGACCTTGGACGGGCTGCCCGCGATCGGTGCGGATCGTTTCGGGGGAAACGCAAGCCAAGCGCAAGCCCGCAGCGCGCAGTTCTCGCTCCATATAGGCACGCGAATGCGCATAGCGGCGGCTTTCGCGCAGCAGCACATCTTCCGTATGCGACAGCTCGATCGAAAAGCCGAACAAGCCCCCCGGCTGCAGGGCAGCAGCCACCTTGGCAAATACCGTGTCCAGCGTGCCGACATAAATCAGCACATCGGCGGCGGTGACGAGATCGATCCCCATCGGAAATTGTGTTGCGGCGATGTCACCCTTGCGCAACCGGTCGTAGATGCCGCGCTTGCGGGCCTTGCGCAACATGGCAGCCGACAGATCGATGCCTTCCAGATAAGCGCAATAAGGGTGCAGCCGCGCGCCCATCAGTCCCGTGCCGCAGCCAAGATCGAGCGCGTGAAAGAACGGGTCGGGATGCGCTGCGCGAAGGGCGGCACCGAGACTGTCGGGCACGCAATAGCCGAGCTTCTGCACAAGCGACGTTTCGAAGCGTTCGGCGTAAGTGTCGAACAGCGCTTCCACGAAATCCGTTGGCGGCGTGTCAGGAACGGGCGTGGCGCCCAGCAAAGCGAGTTTCAGCGACGCACCGAACCGGTCATCGGGTTCCAAAGCCAGCACTTGCCGCCACGCCGTTTCGGCAGCCTGCGCATTGCCCCCTTTTTCGTGCAATTCGCCGAGCCGGAACCAGCCAGCCGCCCAGCGGGGAACGAGATCGAGTGTCGTTGACAGGAGCTCCGTCGCACCTTGCCAATCGCCATCGGCAGCGAGCATTTCGGCGTAATCCGCCCGCCGGTCGGCAAGAAGATCGCCGGAAGACAGGCCAAACGACAGGCCAGAAGACAGTCCGGAAAACGGGGCATCAAGCGCCATCGGCCACCGCAATTTTGAGGAAGGGGTGGAGGCGTATGGCGCTGCGTCGCGTTTTTGGCAAGAGCCGCGAAGCCACAGCCTTTCCGTGTTGTGCGCCGTCCCTATCTTCAAGCCTATGCGCGCGCAGGATCTTCTTCATCCCCGGCCTGAAGGCCTTTATTGCCCACCCGGTGATTTTTACATCGATCCCGTTCGCCCCGTTGCCCGCGCGCTGATCACTCATGGCCATGGCGACCATGCGCGACCCGGCAACACTGCCGTCATGGCAACCCGCCAGACGCTGGATATCATGGCGATCCGCTATGGCGCGGAGTTTGCGCAAACGAGCCAGCCGGCCGAGTGGGGCGTGCCGCAAACCGTGGGCGATTGCACCGTTACCTTTCACCCGGCGGGCCATGTGCTTGGTTCGGCGCAGATCGCGGTTGAGTGCGACGGGCTCAGGATCGTCGCATCCGGCGATTACAAACGCCGCCATGATCCGAGTTGCCAGCCTTTCGAACTGGTGCCGTGCGATATCTTCATCACCGAAGCGACGTTTGCGCTGCCGGTGTTTCGTCATCCGGATTCGAAAAGCGAGATCGCCAAGCTGCTGCGTTCCGTCGCGCAGTTTCCCGACAGGACGCATATGGTCGGGGCTTATGCGCTGGGCAAAGCGCAGCGGGTGATCCGCGAATTGCGTGATGCCGGCTATGACAAGCCGATCTATATCCACGGCGCCTTGCAAAAGCTTTGCGATTACTACGAAACGCAGGGCATTGCGTTGGGGCCGCTTGAACCAGCGACGCTTGAAAAGGGATCAAAGAAGGATTTCGCCGGCGCAATCGTGGTGGGTACGCCGTCCTCCTTTGCCGATCGCTGGGCGCGGCGCTTTGCCGACCCGGTCGCGGCCTT
>JAFAGL010000205.1 GCA_023422735.1 Pseudomonadota bacterium | reverse complement strand
CCCCCACACGATCCGGTTTCGCGGAAGGCCGTGCGCCTGGGCGGCGCGCACATAATCCATGCGCCAGGCTTCGGCCATGCCTGCTCGCATCATGCGTAGATAAAGCGCCAGATAAATGAGGCCGAGCGCACTGACTGGCAAAACCAGATGATAAAGAATGTCACCGGCGCGCGCCATTCCCTGCTTACCGGAAGCGATTGTCTCGATCCCGCTCAAAGGCAGCCATCTCAACTGCACAGAAAAAACCACGATCAATACGAGGCCAAGCCAAAAACCCGGCACGGCGTAAAGTGCCAGCGATCCGATCGAAAGAATGCGGTCTCGCAAACTGCCTGGTTTCGAGCCGGCCCAGATTCCGAGCAGCGAACCCAAACAAAAGGAGAGCGCCGTTGCAAGCCCCATCAAGAGAAGGGTATTCGGCAGTCGTTCGAGGATCACATCGAGATTGGGCCGAGAAAAAATGATGGACTGCCCAAGATCGAGGTGAAACAGCGCATAGCAATAAGCGACGAGCCTCGCACCTATGGATTGATCCAGTCCCCACTGAGCGCGCAGGTCCTGACTGAGGCCAGCGTCTCCGCCAAGCGAAGCGGCATATGCGTCGACGGCATCACCGGGCGCTGCTTCTAAAAGCAGGAATGTGCCGAGAATCACGATCGCCAGCACGGGAATGCTGGCGATCAAGCGTCTGCGGATCAGGCGAATACCCCGATTCATTCAAAATCCCGTGCCAAACATGCCTTCCACCACTCAGGGCGAAGTCACCACGTCAGCTTTCGAGCGCGGTGTCAAACCAGTTTGAAACAGCCCAGCGGGGATTGTTGGAGACATTCTTGACGCTGCTACGTGCAACCGTAATGAAACCCCAGTCCGCGACGTTGATGAGTGGGAGATCGGCCGCCACCTGTTTCTGGAAATCCTTGTAGAGTTCCGTCCGCTTGGCCTCATCGAGTTCGCTTGCTGCCTGCTCGATCAGGGCATCGAGATCCTTGTTGGCATAGCCGCCCTGGTTGGAAAACGGCACGCCATCGGGGATGCCGCTTTGAACAAGAATGGTGGTCGAGATGGCCGGATCGCTGCGAAACACGGTCGGAGCTATGGCCAGATCGAAGGCATGGTCGGTGTAAACCGCCTTTTGATGCGCGGCCGCATCATTATTCACCAGTTGCGCGTCGATCCCGACCGCGGCCAAAGCCTGGCGAAGATAATCACCGAATTGGCGTGTTTCGTTGAAATAAGGTGCCGGGAGAAGCTTGAGGCTGAAACGCGTTCCCTTGTCGTTGCGCTTGTAACCAGCCTCATCGAGCAGCGCATTCGCTTTATCGACATCGAACGCATAAACCGGCACGTCATCCGTATAGAATTGCGGATCGTTTGCCGGCACCGGTCCAGTGGCTTTCTCCGCATATCCAAGGAAGATCGTTTTCACGACGAAGTCCCTGTCGATCGCATGCGCAATCGCCTGGCGCACCTTGAGATCGGCCAGTTCGGCGCGGCGGTGGTTGATTTCGATGACCAGCTGATAAGTCAGCGCCTCGTAACCCTTGGTTACGACCTCGATGCCTTCCACCTGACGAATGCGTTCGAGATCGGCAAGCGGCACCATCGAAAACGCCGCGAGCTGGATTTCTTCGGCTTCCAGCGCGCCGGAAGCTGCGGCCCGATCCGGCAAAACCCGATAAATGATCTCGTCGAGCTTCGGCGCGTCCTTTTCCCAATAGTCCTCATTGCGCGTCAGGCGATAATATTCACCCGGGCGGTATTCAGCGAATTTGAAGGGCCCCGTACCGATCAGCTGCGTGTTGGCCGGATTGGCGGCGATATCCGTGTTTTCGTAGACATGTTTGGGAACGACGCTCGAAACCACCGGCAGCGCATTACGGATCAGCTGAAACGGTGTCGGTTTCGAAAACCTGAAAATCGCAGTTGTTTCATCCGGCGTATCCACGGCTTCGAGGTCTTTGAAGATCGTCCGCCCCAGATTCTGCAGAGGCTTCCAAAGTTCGAGCGCGGAATATGCCACATCCGCCGAGGTGAACGGCTCGCCATCATGCCATTTCACGCCGTCGCGCAGCTTGAAGGTAATGCTCATGCCATCGCTTGAGCCTTCCCATCCGGTTGCAAGTCGAGGGGCGAGCCCGTCCTTACCCTCGAAGGAGGCTTCGGCGAGGGGCTCGATGACCTTTGACGCGATGAAAAAGACGCCGTTGGAGGCGACAATTGCCGGGTTGAGATTGCGTGGCTCCGAGTCGGCGGCCACGACCAGTCTGCCCCCGGATTGCGCTTGTTGTGCGAAACTCCCCGAAGACAGGGCAGTGGATGCAAGAAGCGCGGCGCTTCCGACCAGAAATGAACGTCGGGAGAAAAACAGAGTCGGCATAAATCGGAATCCTGTGAGGCTGGCCCGGAGGATATTTGGCATGCGGCGATAGGTGTCGCCAGAAAACTGAAACTAACCTGCGCGCCTTTCAAAGAAAACGGTCATATTGTTCTGCGACAAGGAAAACAACGCGGTGGAGGGAACAGCGGGATGGATTCGGGGCAGATTGCGGAGAGCGAAAAAAGAAACCTCCCGCAGATTGATCCGCAGGCACGCGTCAAGCTGTCCGATATCCTTGCTTCCATGGCGCGCGACCAAGCGCGTGAACGAATCTCTGTCGGCGATCTGCTTGCTGCCATGGGCGATCGTGCGTTCGGTGCCTTGATGTTCATCTTTGCCATGCCGAATGTCTTGCCGACGCCGCCCGGAACGTCGGGCATTCTTGGAACGCCATTGGTGTTTCTGGCGGCTCAACTTGCTTTCGGCCGCAGGCCATGGCTGCCGAAGCTCGTTGCAAACCGCTCGATGAGCCGCGCTGATTTCGGTCGCATTGTCGAAAAGATGACACCATGGCTGGAACGGGGGGAACGGCTTCTGGCGCCGCGTGCCACATTTCTTGTCGCCCCGCCTGCCGAATATCTTGTTGGCGCTTTATGTCTGGTCTTGGCAATCATTCTCGTGTTGCCGATTCCCCTGGGCAACATGCTGCCGGCCTTCGCGATCTGTCTTTTGTCGCTCGGTATCCTGGAGCGCGATGGTTTCTGGATCATTGTTGGCGCGCTGACAGGCGTTCTATCCATGTTCGTTGTCAGCGGGGTCATCTACGCCATGGCGAAGGCAGCTTTGTTTGTGTTCGCAAACGCCTTTGCATGAACGCTCTGCGACCAGCCCGGTGAAGGCGTTCTTCGCGCGTCGCTGGAATGGGAGCATGACGCTGTCCGAGCTTGTTTTCCGAGAAATGCTGATTCTCGGCAGCCTGCTGAACCTGGTGACCACAGTTGCGGCTCTGCTTGTTTTCGCCGCTGATGTGCCGGTCTGGCTTGGCTGGTGTGTCTTTCTGTTACCTCTGCCCTACAATGTCTTTTTGTTTGCGAGCACTTGGCGGGCCGGGGAGAGAAGGGGCAAAATCGCAGGAAATGCCGCCTGTATCGCAGCGACTCTCTGGCTGATCGGTGTAACCTTACTGTAATTCTCAACTTTAAATCGATTAATGCCGGCGCCAAGAAGTCTTTAACTCTTACCCCGCGTCGTGCCTATTTGGCTTGCATGAATGGCTTGGAAGGGATAGTCACGCCGCATTGCAGCAATGCCGCCGCTCATCTCGTTCTGTTTCCGCCGCTTCAATGGCGAGGCGGAGCGAGCTAGATATGAGGCGCTAGGCTAGCCAAGGTCTGTAAATGGACACCTTACTGAGTTCCTATCTTCCGGTTGTAATTTTTCTAGGCGTAGCCCTTCTTGTAGGTGTTGCCCTGACTGTCGCGCCGTTTCTGGTCGCGTATCGCAATCCGGATCCTGAAAAACTGTCGGCCTATGAATGCGGCTTCAACGCATTCGACGATGCACGCATGAAGTTCGACGTGCGCTTTTATCTGGTCGCGATCCTGTTCATCATTTTCGATCTCGAAGTGGCGTTCCTGTTTCCGTGGGCGGTTTCTTTTGGCGCGATCGGCATGTTCGGCTTCTGGTCGATGATGGTGTTTCTCGGCATCCTGACCGTCGGTTTCATTTATGAATGGAAGAAGGGAGCGCTCGAATGGGATTGAGCCCTGCCCACGTGACCCCGTCTGGAACTCTGGTCGCGCCTCAGCCGCGCGGCATTCTCGATCCGAACACCGGCAAGCCGGTTGGCGCCGAAGATCCGTTCTTCGGTCAGATCAATGAGGAATTGTCCGACAAGGGCTTTATTCTGACCTCGTCCGAGGCGCTCATCACCTGGGCGCGTTCCGGTTCCTTGATGTTCATGACCTTCGGGTTGGCATGCTGCGCCGTGGAAATGATCCACACCTCCATGCCGCGCTACGATTCGGAGAGATTCGGCGTTGCGCCACGCGCATCCCCGCGCCAGTCCGACATCATGATCGTTGCGGGCACGCTGACCAACAAGATGGCTCCTGCGCTGCGCAAGGTTTATGACCAGATGCCGGAGCCGCGCTATGTGATCTCGATGGGATCCTGCGCCAATGGCGGTGGCTATTATCACTATTCCTATTCTGTCGTGCGCGGCTGTGATCGCATAGTGCCCGTCGATATTTATGTGCCGGGCTGTCCGCCCACTGCGGAAGCGCTGCTTTACGGAATTCTTCTTTTGCAGAAGAAGATCCGGCGCACCGGCACGATCGAGCGCTGAGAGGCGTCCATGAGTGAAGCATTGAACGATCTCGCCGCTTATCTCGGCGAGAAGCTGGGCGACAAGATCGAACGGGCAGAAATCGCGTTCGGCGAATTGACTGTGTCTGTTTCGGCTGGCTCGCTGATCGAGGTTATCGCGTTTCTGAAGCGGGATACGCAGTGCCAGTTTGTGTCCTTTGTGGATATTTCCGGCGCGGATTATCCGTCGCGCGTTCGTCGTTTCGATGTCGTTTATCATCTGCTTTCGCCGCGCCAGAATTTGCGCATCCGCGTGAAGGTGCAGGCGGACGAAGACAATCCGGTTCCCTCCATTACCGACATTTATCCTGGTGCCGACTGGTTCGAGCGCGAAGCTTATGACCTTTACGGTATCCTGTTTTCCGGGCACCCTGATCTGCGCCGTATCCTGACGGATTATGGTTTCGAGGGGCATCCGCTGCGCAAGGACTTCCCGCTGACGGGCTTCTTCGAAGTGCGTTACAACGACGAGATGAAGCGCGTCGTTTACGAGCCCGTCGAACTCAAGCAGGAATTCCGCAATTTCGACTTCCTGTCGCCTTGGGAAGGGACCGATTACGTCCTGCCCGGCGATGAGAAGGCAAAGGCGAACTGAGGCGCCGATCATGGCTGAAACCGCTGTCCGCAACTTCAATATCAATTTCGGTCCGCAACACCCTGCGGCCCACGGCGTTTTGCGTCTCGTTCTGGAACTGGATGGCGAGGTCGTCGATCGCGTCGATCCGCATATCGGCCTTCTGCATCGCGGAACCGAAAAGCTGATCGAGGCCAAGACCTATCTGCAGGCGGTTCCTTATCTCGATCGCCTCGATTACTGCGCCCCGATGAACCAGGAGCATGCCTATGCGCTGGCCGTCGAGCGTCTGCTTGGCATCGAGGTGCCGAAGCGCGGCCAGTTGATCCGCGTTTTGTGCTGCGAAATCGGCCGCATCATGTCGCATATCCTGAATGTGACAACACAGGCGATGGACGTCGGCGCGCTGACGCCTCCGCTGTGGGGCTTTGTCGATCGCGAAAAGCTCATGGTCTTTTACGAGCGCATCAGCGGTTCGCGCATGCACGCGGCCTATTTCCGTCCCGGCGGCGTTCATCAGGATATTCCCGATCAGGTCATTGAAGATATCGGCGCCTGGACCGACAAGTTCCTCAAGACACTGGACGATCTCGACAATCTTCTGACTGGCAACCGCATCTTCAAGCAGCGTAACGTCGATATCGGCGTCATCAGCCTGGATGATGCCTGGGCGCTCGGCTTTTCGGGTGTGATGGTTCGCGGGTCGGGTGCGGCGTGGGATTTGCGCAAGTCGCAGCCTTATGAGTGCTATTCGGAACTCGAATTCGATGTACCGATCGGCAAGAACGGCGATTGCTTTGATCGTTACCTGATCCGCATGGAAGAAATGCGTCAGTCGACTTACCTGATCCGCCAATGTGTCGAGCGCTTGCTTGGCGCTGAAAAGGTCGGGCCGGTATCCAATACTGATGGCAAGGTCGTGCCGCCGAAGCGTGCTGCCATGAAGCGTTCGATGGAAGCCTTGATCCATCACTTCAAGCTTTATACAGAGGGCTACAAGGTTCCCGCTGGCGAAGTTTACGCCGCCGTCGAAGCGCCGAAGGGCGAATTCGGCGTGTATCTGGTTTCGGATGGAACCAACAAGCCATATCGCTGCAAGCTTCGCGCTCCGGGCTTTGCTCATCTTTCTGCCATGGACTTTATGTGCCGCGGCCACCTGTTGGCTGACGTCAGCGCCGTTCTAGGCTCCCTCGACATCGTGTTCGGTGAGGTGGATCGCTAAAATGTCCGTTCGTCGCCTCGCAGAAGCAGCTGTCCAGCCGCTCGAATTCGCCTTTAACGCGGAAAACGCGGAATGGGCCGAGCACGCCATCGCAAAATATCCGGAAGGCCGGCAGCAATCGGCTGTTATTCCCTTGCTCATGCGTGCGCAGGAACAAGAAGGCTGGGTGTCCCGCGCGGCAATCGAAGCTGTCGCCAACATGCTTTCCATGCCGTTCATTCGGGTGCTGGAAGTCGCAACTTTCTATACGCAATATCAACTGGCGCCAGTGGGCACCAAGGCCCATGTCCAGGTTTGCGGTACGACGCCGTGCATGATCAAAGGTGCCGGCGCTTTGATGGATGTGTGTCGGTCCAAGATCCATCATGACCAGTTCCACACCAATGAAAGCGGCACGCTGTCTTGGGAAGAAGTTGAATGCCTCGGCGCATGCGTCAACGCACCCATGGTCATGGTGTTTAAGGATACTTATGAAGATCTGACGCCGGAAAGACTGGCTGAGATCATCGATGCTTTCGAGGCAGGTAATCCGCCTCAGCCGGGTCCGCAGATCGATCGCGTGTTTTCGGCTCCCGAAACTGGCTTTACTTCGCTGACCGACGAGCAGGTGCTTCAGGACAATGCGCGCGAATGGCGCGAAAAGCGGGAAGCTCGTTGGGCCGAGGAAGCCCGTGCGGCCGCAGCTGCCAAGGCGGACGCCAAAGATGCGGCAAAGGTGGCACCTTCCGAAGCCGGTCGCCCGAAAACGGATGCGGTAGAAACCAACCCGGCGGTGAAATCTCCGTCGCCGGAAAAGGCATCACCGGCGGAAGAAAAAGCCGAAAGCGTTTCTGCACCGAAAGGCGACAAGGTCGCGGCGAATACGGCCGAGCCTTCGGTTGAAAAAACCATTAAGCAGCGCAAAGGCGCTGATAAGACGAAAACTTCCGACGAGAAGCCCGAAGACGTTTCGCCCAAGGTCAAGACGCCGCGCAAGCGAGCGGCACCGAAGGCGAAACAGGGTGACGAGGAGTAAGGCGGATGCTTGCAGACAAGGACCGCATCTTCACCAATATTTATGGCCGTTACGACCAGTCCATCAAGGGCGCGATGGCGCGTGGATTGTGGGATGGCACGGATCAGATCATCGCCAGGGGCCGTGACTGGATCATCAATGAGATGAAGGCGTCCGGCCTGCGCGGTCGCGGCGGCGCTGGCTTCCCGACAGGCTTGAAGTGGTCATTCATGCCGAAGAATGCCGAGGGTCCGGTTTATCTCGTGGTGAACGCCGACGAGTCCGAGCCGGGGACCTGCAAGGACCGTGAGATTCTGCGGCACGATCCGCATACGCTGGTCGAAGGGTGTCTGGTAGCCGGTTTCGCCATTGGGGCGACCGCTGCCTATATCTATGTGCGCGGTGAGTTCATTCGTGAACGCGAAGCACTGCAACGCGCGATCGATGAAGCTTACGAGATGGGCCTTATCGGCAAGAACAACAAGCACGGCTACGATTTCGACATCTACGTTCATCACGGCGCGGGTGCTTATATCTGCGGTGAGGAAACCGCGCTGCTTGAAAGCCTTGAGGGCAAGAAGGGCCAGCCGCG
>JAFAGL010000191.1 GCA_023422735.1 Pseudomonadota bacterium | reverse complement strand
CATTCCCAGAAACTCGTCAACCCGTCTTCCGAAGAAAACCGCGGCCCATCGGAGCGAACCCCAGAGCCGCCGGCGGCGAACCGCCCTCGTTGATGAGGCGTATATAGGCCACGCCGACTTCCAGAGTCAACGGCCTTGTGAAGAAAAAATGACAGAAAATCGCTTCCGCTATGGAATACGCTGAGGAAGGGAGTCTTTGAGGCTTGGGAGCATTTTTCAACTCCGCTCGTCGGCGATCACCTTGCCATCCTTTGGAAGTGAGCCCCTGGCAACGATCTCCACCATGCCTTTGAGCTTGGTGATCTCAGCCAGTTTCGCCTGAGCGCGCTCGGCAATGGAGGGATCGCCGTGCTCGACCTTCAGGACCATCATGTCCTGTTCGCGCTCGCGGCTGACAACCAGCCTGAGCGCACCTTCAACGCCAAGCGCCTTGCGCAGGGCAGCGATCTGTTCAGGACGAACAAACATGCCCTTGACCTTGGTTGCCTGGTCGGCGCGCCCCATCCAGCCGGCAATGCGACGCCTGCCATCGAAACCTGCGGGAAGGATCCGCGAAAGATCCCCCGTCGCGAAACGGATCAACGGATAGTCCCTGTTGAGACGCGACACGACGACTTCGCCCACCTCGCCATCGGGAAGCGGCTCGCCGGTACCGGGCCGCAGGATTTCAAGAACAACCCCGTCATTGACGGCCATGCCCTCGCCGCCATCCTCATAGGCCACGATACCCAGATCCGCCGTGCCATAGCATTGCATCACCTTGATGCCCCTGCTTTCAAGATCCTCGCGAAGCGAGGGCGGCAGGGCTGCGCCCGAAACAATGGCGCAGCGGATCGAGCTGGCGTCGATTTCCGACTCCGCCGCCTTGTCGAGCAGGATCTTCAGGAAATCGGGCGTGCCGACATAGACTGTCGGCCGGAACTGGCGGATTGCGTGAAACTGCTCGCTGGTATTTCCCGGACCTGCGGGAATAACCGCGCAACCCAGCGCATGCGCACCGCTTTCAAACATCGCGCCGGCGGGTGTCAGGTGATAGGAGAATGTGTTGAGCGCAATGTCGCCCGCGCCCACGCCTGCCAACGCCAAGGGCCGTGCAGCACCCCACCAATCCGCGCCATGCCCCTCAGGATCATAGATCGGGCCGGGCGAAACGAAAAGCCTGGCTAGCTTGCCTGCCGGCGTGGCGGTCAAACCGCCAAAGGGTGGCGTCGCGCCCTGCAACTCCACCAGATCCGACTTCCGAAGGACCGGCAATTCGGCCAGTGCTTCATAGGTGGCGAGTTGTGCAACATCCACCTTGGCCAGCCGTTCGGACCAGAAGGGTTGATTGTCGATTGCATTTTTCACCTGTTGCCGGAACGTCGAAAACAAGGCGGCATCGTCCATTGCAGGTGGCAAGGAATAGATATGGTCGGCCATCGTTGCGTGCTCCCTTGCCTTTGATCAAGACAACCAGCGTTTGCGGCGTTTGTAGTGCTTCACATCGCGGAAGGATTTGCGGCCCTCTCCGCCAACCCCGAGATAAAATTCCTTCACGTCGTCATTTTCGCGCAGTGCCGAGGCTTCGCCATCCAGAACCACGCGTCCGGATTCGAGGATGTAGCCATATTTTGCGTAGCGCAGGGCGACGTTGGTGTTCTGCTCGGCAAGCAGGAACGAGACGTTCTGCTCACTGTTCAGCTTCTTCACGATCTCGAAAATTTCTTCGACGAGTTGCGGTGCAAGCCCCATGGACGGCTCGTCGAGAAGGATCATCTTGGGCCGCGACATCAGGGCCCGTCCGATTGCAGTCATCTGCTGTTCGCCGCCGGATGTGTAACCGGCCTGGCTGGACCGGCGCACACGCAGGCGTGGGAAATAGTCATACACCATTTCCAGATCCTGCTTGATCGCAGACGCTCCATCGGAGCGCGTGAAAGCGCCCGTCATCAGATTATCCTCGACCGAAAGATGCCCGAAACAGTGCCGGCCCTCCATAACCTGGATGCAGCCGCGCCGCACAAGCTGGTTGGGTGACAGGGACTGGACCTGTTCCCCGTCAAACAGGATAGAACCTTTCGTGACTTCGCCGCGCTCTGCCTGAAGAAGATTCGAGATCGCCTTCAGCGTCGTTGTCTTGCCGGCGCCATTTGCCCCGAGAATAGCCGTGATGCCGCCGCGCGGAACCGATAGCGACACGCCCTTCAGAACCAGAATGACGTGATCATAGATCACCTCGATATTGTTCACGGACAGGATCGGTTCCTGCGCCTGCGCGGACGGAATCGGATTTGCGGTCATGGGATCTGCGGTCATCATGTCTGCCCTTTGCCGGGAAGGTCGGGCAGCGGATCAGACCCCGCTGCCCGGTTCGATACACGCCGCCTGTTTACTGCGTGCACTCGTCGTTGGTTTCCCAAGGCTGGTTAGCGGAGGCGTAATCGGCAGCGGCCTTTTCAACCAGAGGATCTATGACCGAACGGTCCGCTTCAAGCAGCTCGGAGACTTTATTGAACTTCGATCCGTCCCATTCGACCATCCAGGCGCTTGCGTGGCCGGTGTGGTTAGAGCAGCTCATAGAAAACGGCGCCATCATGCCCGTCGCGCCAATCTCTTCGAGCTTCGCATCGTCGAGCTTGACGTTTTCAAGCCCCCAACGAAGCTGTTCCTTGTTGATCATCGGCGTGCCGGCATGCTCCTGCGCGGTCTCGACCGCTTCTGCGAGAATGACCGACATCAAGATTCCACGCTGATAAGGCGTGCTGTCGAACTCGCCCGCACCTTTATTGAGTTGCGACTTGTTCGCATCCACAACGTGCTTCTTCACATCCTGCATCAATTTTGAATTGGAATCAGCGAAGTTCCAGCTCAACGCGCGGAAGCCCTTGCCTTGTTCACCGACGAGGTTGAGATCCGGCTCATGCGCACCCCACCAGACGCTGACGAACTGGTTCATTGGATAGCGAGTCTTCACAGCCTCGGTGATTGCGCCGGCATTCATCGCGCCCCAACCCCAAAGGACCACGAAGTCAGGGCGTTCGCGGCGGATCTGCAGCCATTGTGCGGACTGGGTCTGCATTTCATTCAACCCGACCGGGATCGGCAGAAGCTCGAAGCCGTGTTTTTCGGCGAGGCTCTGCAACAGTGGCAGCGGTTCCTTGCCATAGGGGTGATCGAGATGCAGGAAGGCGATCTTCTTGTCTTTGAGGTTATCGAGATTGCCGTCCGAAATCGCATTCATGATCATCGACGCGCCATCCCAATAGGAAGTCGGCGGATTGAAGGCCCATTTGAAGGTCTTTCCGTCCTGCATGGCGGAGAAGCCATAGCCCGGCGCATACATCGGCATTTCGTCAACATTGGTACGCGGCAGAACCTGCAGGGTGATACCGGTCGACCAAGGCTGGGTTACGAGCGCACCTTCCGACTTGGTCTTTTCATAGCATTCGACACCCTTTTCGGTGTTGTAGCCGGTTTCACACTCGTCAAAGGCCACGCGCACGCCGCCAATACCGCCATCACGCTCGTTCAGCATCGTCATGTAATCGAGCTGGCCGTTCATATGCGGCGTGCCCGTCGCGGCAAACGGGCCGGTGCGGTATGACATGTTCGGAAGTTTCAGCACGTCCTGCGCGAGCGCCGGAGCCAACCCCAGCCCAAGGCCGGACACAAGCATGGTTGACAGTAAAGCTGTCCTGATCGTCGATTTCATTTCCTGCTCCTCCACAAATGCCCACTTCGGGGCGTTTATTTTCTCGACAGTCTTACCCGCCCTGTTTCCTCCTCAGTGCGGGAATGGCCAGATGATCAGCTTCTCGCGCAACAGCGCCCAGAAGCGCGCCAGCCCATGCGGCTCGATGATCAGGAATGCGATGATCAGCGCGCCGATGATCATGATGTTCAGATGCTCGACCATCGCCGATGAGATCGGCAGCCCGAAAGCAGCCGGTACGGTGCTGATGATGACCGGCAGGGCGACGATCAGAAGTGCGCCGAGATAATTGCCGAGGACCGACCCCAGCCCGCCGATAATGGCGATGAACAGCACCCGGAATGAAAGCTGGATGTCGAACAGATCCGGTTCGGCGGCACCGCGCCACAGGAAGACGAAAAGCGCACCGGCAATGCCGACAATGTAGGACGATACGAAGAAGGCCGAGAGTTTTGCCTTCATCAGGTTGATGCCGACCAGTTCGGCGGCAATGTCCATGTCGCGCACGGCCTTCCAGGTGCGCCCGATGCGGCCACGCGTAATGTTGATGGCAAAGAAGGTGATCAGCGCGACCACCGCCAGCACAAAGAAATACTGCGTCAGGACGCCCGCGCGCGCACCGGTGACCGTCCAGCCGAAAAGCTGCGTGTTCGGCACCTGGATCGCGCCGGATGCGTTATAGTTGTAAAGCCAGCCCCATTTCTGGAACAGCCAGACAAGAAAGAACTGCGCAGCCAGGGTCGCGATGGCGAGATAAAAGCCCTTGATCCGCAAAGAGGGCAGGCCGAACGCAACGCCCACGGCGGCCGAAAAGAAGCCCGACAGCGCAATGGCTGCGACGATATTCAACTCCGGAAAGATCGTGATCAGCTTGTAACAGGCATAAGCGCCAACGCCCATGAAGGCGCCCGTTCCGAGCGAAAGCTGCCCTGCATAGCCCGTCAGGATATTCAGGCCCAGGGCAGCCAGCGCATAGATCAAGACCGGAATCAGCAGCGCCCGGTACATGAAGTCACTTGCAGTCATGGGAATGATGACAACTGCCACAAAAAGAGCGACGGCGAGGAGCCACGCATCCTGGCGAACAGGAAACAGTGCGTAGTCCGCCTGGTAGCTCGTCTTGTATTGGCCGGCGATACGATAAAACATGGATCAAACCCGCTCAATGATCTTTTCGCCGAACAGGCCTTGCGGCCGAACCAGCAACACAAGCAGCGCAAGCATGTAAGCGAACCACGCTTCGGTGCTGCCGCCAAGCAAAGGCTGGCCCCAGTAAATCTCGAACACCTTTTCAAGGATGCCGATGGCCAGTCCGCCGACAATCGCACCCGTCACACTTTCAAGACCGCCGAGCATCAGGACCGGCAAAGCCTTCAGCGCAACGACTTCGAGAGCAAAGGACACACCGGCGCGGGCGCCCCAGACGATACCCGTCGCCAAGGCGATGATGCCGGCAATGAACCAGACCACGACCCAGATGGTCGACAGTGAGATGCCGACGGACAGCGCCGCCTGATGGTCGTCGCCCAGCGCGCGGATCGCGCGGCCGATCTTGGACTTGTTGAGGAACAGCAACAGCACGAGAACCAGCAGCACCGCACCAATCACGGCCGTGACATCCTTGTGTTCGATTGAGACGAAACCACCGAAAGGCTCCAGCATCCATGAACCTGTAGGAATACCGAGTTCAGACGTGATCATCACCTTGTTGGCACCACCGAAGATGGTCTCACCGAGCCCGATCAGGAACATGGTGATACCGATCGTGGCCATGAACAGGATGATGTCGGGCTGGTTCACCAAAGGCCGCAGCACCACCCGCTCGATCGCCACCGCCAGAAGGAACATGACAACCAGCGTCAGCGGAACGGCAAGGAGTGCAGGCACACCGCGCTCATGCAGGCCGACCAGCGTGAGGGCCGCAAACACGACCATGATGCCTTGCGCGAAGTTGAAGATGCGCGAGGACTTGTAGATCAGTACGAAACCGAGTGCGATCAGCGCATAAAGCACGCCGGAAACAAGACCTTCCCACACAACCTGCAGGAAGAAGTCCGGGCCGGATGCCATGTCGACAAAAGGCGCCACGAAAATCGAGTAGAGATATTCCATCAGATCCTCCTCCCTGACCCGATCAGTGCGGCACGCCGAGATAGGCGTCGATCACGTCCTGATTGTTCTTGACCTCGTCCGGCGGACCGTCCGCGATCTTCTTTCCGTAATCGAGCACCACCACGCGATCCGACAGATCCATGACGACACCCATATCGTGCTCGATGAGGGCGATTGTCGTTCCGCGTTGCTGGTTCACATCCAGGATGAAGCGGCTCATATCCTCCTTTTCTTCGAGATTCATGCCGGCCATCGGCTCATCCAGAAGAAGCAGTGAGGGCTCCATTGCCAGCGCCCGCCCAAGTTCCACGCGCTTTTGCAAGCCGTAAGGCAACTTGCCGACCGGCGTGCGGCGAATATGCTCGATCTCAAGAAAGTCGATAATCTCCTCGACCTTTTCGCGATGCTCGATTTCTTCTTTCAGGGCCGGCCCATGCCACAGCATCTGCCAGCCAATATTGCGCCTCATCAGAACCGAGCGCCCGGCCATGATGTTGTCGAGCGTAGACATGCCCTTGAACAGCGCGACGTTCTGGAAAGTGCGGGCAATGCCCTGGCGCACCGCGTGATGCGGTTTCATGCGCCGGCGCTCGTTGCCACGAAAAGTGATGGTGCCAACCTGCGGCGTGTAAAAGCCGTTGATGACATTCAACATCGAGGTCTTGCCCGCGCCGTTCGGGCCGATGATGGCGCGGATTTCACCCTTGCGAATGTCGAAGGAAATGTCGGTGATTGCCTTCACGCCACCGAAAGCGAGCGAAACATTCTTCACCGCCATCAACAGATCGCCCTTAGCGATGCCATCATCATCCGGCGCGACGATCAGTTCATGCGCTGCATGAGCATTCATTCGGCGGCCTCCCGCACAGCCTCTTTCAAGGCAAAGACCGGTGCGTCGGCAATCCGCACATTCGCCTTGATCCGCCCCTTGCGCCCATCTTCATAGGTGACTTCGGTTTCGACGTATCGTTCAGTCGAACCATCATAAAGCGCCTCGATCAGTGGCGCGTAACGGTCAGCAACGAAGGCGCGGCGCACTTTCTGTGTGCGCGTCAACTCGCCATCGTCAGCATCCAGTTCCTTATGCAGAATCAGAAACCGCTTGATCTGCGCTGCCGCCATCATCGGCTCATTGGAAAGCCGCTTGTTGGTTTCCTCGACATTGGCCGCGATCATCTCGTAAACCAGCGGATGGCCAGCCAGTTCCTGATAGGACGCGTAGGCTATGTTGTTGCGCTCAGCCCAGTTGCCGACCGCCTGAAGGTCGATATTGATAAAGGCCGTCGCGTAATCCCGACCATCCCCGAAGGCCACGGCCTCCTTGATGTTGGGGAAGAATTTGAGGACATTTTCGAGATATTTGGGCGCAAACAGCGCACTGCTGGCCAGTTTGCCGACATCCTTGGCGCGGTCGATGATCTTCAACTGCCCATCCGTGTCGAAGAATCCGGCATCGCCAGTTTTCACATAGCCGTCCGCAGTGAGCGTCTCCGCCGTTTTCTCGTCTTCAAGATAATAGCCGGAGAACATTCCCGGCGAGCGGAACTGCACTTCGCCATCTTCGGAGATGCGGATGTCGACATTGGGCGCAGGCGGGCCGACCGTATCCGAGCGCACCTCGCCATCCTTCTGGCAGGTGACATACAGGAAGGCTTCCGTCTGTCCGTAAAGCTGCTTGAGATTGACGCCGAGCGAGCGGAAGAAAGAAAACAGATCCGAGCCGATCGCCTCGCCCGCAGTATAGGCAACGCGAATATTCGACAGGCCGAGTACGTTTTTCAGTGGCCCGTAAACCAGCATCTCGCCAAGCGCATAGGACAGGCGCGCACCGAATGGCACCTTGCGCCCTTCAAGAATCGCCTCGCCATGCTTGCGGGCAACCTCGATGTAATGGCGATAAATGCGCTGCTTGAACTTGCCGGCATCCTCCATGCGGATGGTAATCGAGGTCAGCAATCCTTCAAACACGCGCGGCGGCGCAAAATAGAAGGTGGGCGCCAGTTCGCGCAGGTCCTGCGCCACGGTTTGCGCGCTTTCAGGACAGGCAACACAGAAACCGGCAACATAGCCCTGCGCATAATTCAGGTAATGATCGCCAACCCAGGCGAGCGGCAAATAGGCAAGCACGCTGTCCTTTTCGGTGAGCTTGTCAAACGCCACAGTATCCTGCGCGGCCTTTACGGCATTGCGGGCCTTAAGCATCACACCCTTGGAACGGCCCGTCGTGCCGGATGTGTAAAGCATGATCGAGATGTCTTCGCCCGAACCTGCGCGAATATCCTCTTCCCAGCGACGGGCAAGACTGCCGTCAGCGCTCGAAGCGCGGCGTCCCATTTCCTGCACATCCTCGAAATCATGCAGGATGCGCTTGTCGTAATCGCGCAAACCGCGCGGTTCGTCGTAGATGATGCCGGAAAGATCCGGCAGTTGCTCGATGAAGCTGTGCAGCTTGTCGACCTGTTCCTGATCCTGCACCACCGCAAAGCGGACGCCGGCATGGGTCAGGACGTAAGAGAGTTCTTCCGCCACCGCATCCGCATAAACCGGAACGGGCACGCCACCCAACGACTGAACGGCGCAAACCGCCCAATAAAGCTTCGGTCGGTTTGCACCGACGATCGCAACCTTGTCGCCCTTCGCAAGGCCGAGCTTTTTCAGGCCAAGCGCGAAATCACGAATTTCATCGCGCTGCTGGCTCCAGGTCCAGCTTTGCCAGATACCGCGATCCTTGTGTCGCATCGCCGGACGCGACCCGAACATCTCCGCATTGCGCAAGAGATATTTCGGAAACGTGTCTGGCAAGGTGTCCGCTTGCGCCACGATAATTTCCTCCGCAGGCGACGTAGCGCCCGTTCCTCCCGAGGGATTCCCCTCTTGTTTGGAGAAACTTCCACGAATCAGCAAGCCAATCAACTCGCCGCTTGACAGACAAAACGGACTATAGTCTCTTCAATACGCAAAGCTGTGCGATTTATTGTGCAATGCACAAATATAGACCCCTGAAAACAGTTTACGCGCCGTAGTTTGCAAGCTTCTTTACATTGAGATCACGCACCAGACCTGGCTCCAGGACGATAAGCTTTTCCTGCGCGAGCTCGTTCAGGCACTTGTTGGCGATCTGGCGGGATACGCCTGCAAGCAGGCCGACTTCTTCCTGCGTGATCTCGATCACACCCCGTACATTCGGGCTCAGCACCGGATTGCAGATCCATGCCAGGTTGCGTGCAACGCGGGCCTTGGCATCGAAGGAGCGATCATGTTCGGTGATTGCGATGAACTGGGCGAGGCGTTCGTTAAGTTGGCGAACAAGAAAACGATTGAAGCCGACACTGTTTTGCCAAAGCCAGTTGAAGGTTGTGCGGTTCATGAGCATGAGCTGCGTGTCGCGCAGCGCCACGAGATCATAGCGCCGCTCCTCATTCTTCATCATGGAGCCTTCGCCAAACCATCCTCCAGCACCGATGCCCGTAAAGGTGATGGCCTTGCCGGACAAAGCGACAGCACTCATCTTCACCAGACCGGTGATGACACCCGTCCACATTTCGAGACGGTCACCGCGATGGCAGATATAGCTATCCTTGACGTAAAAGCGCTCGGAAATCCCGCGCGCGGCCTGTTCAACCTCGGCATCCGTCAGCTCTTCTGCCCAGATCGCCGATTGGACCAGCTCGATCCTGCTTGCCATTCACTACCCTCCCGCTGGTGCGGATGGCAGCTTGCAGCGCCCGGGATGTCAAGTGCCGCTGTTTTGAACTTTGGGCTCAGTTTCAGCACGGGCGGGCTTGCCGAAAAGACCCTTCAACACCCGCCAAGCCGGCGACAACACATAGCTGGCAACGGGAATGAGCACAAAACCGAGCGCAAGCCCGATCACGGCAAATCCAAGCGTCTCGGTTATCCAGCCAAATACGGGACCGGCTGCGTTGCTCACCACGTCTTTTGCATGTTCAATCAGATCGGCAGGCGCGTGCAAGCCGAATTCACCCAGCCCATGAACCACAATGCTCCCGCCGACCCAGATCATCGCCGCGGTGCCGACAATGCCGAGCACTGTCATTACATGGGGCATCGCCTTGACAAGCATCCGACCGAAGCTGCGGCCAAAGCCGGTCACCGCGTTTTGCGCCATGAATGCACCCATGTCATCCATCCGGACGATAAGGGCGACGGCGCCATAAACCAGCATTGTTATCCCGATCCCCACAAGCGCCAGCACTGTTGCCTGCATCCAGAAGGGTCCGGGCGGAATTGCAGCCAGCGCGATCGTCATGATCTCAGCGGACAAAATGAAATCCGTCTTAATCGCGCTTGTAACCTGTTCATCCTCGTGGGTCTGCGCGTTGATCGCAACGGGCGTCAGTTTATTCTCATGGCCCTTTGCATGCGATGGTGCAAGCGCATGATAGACTTTTTCAGCCCCCTCATAAGCGAGATAGGAGCCGCCCAGCATCAACAGCGGGGTGATCGCCGATGGCAGGAAGAAGCTCAATGCCAGCGCTGCAGGCAGAAGAAAAATGAGTTTGTTACGAAGCGATCCCCAGGCGATTTTCGCGACAATCGGAATCTCACGATCTGCCGGAATGCCTTCCACATAGCGCGGCGTCACAGCCGCATCGTCGATGACCGCCGCACTGGCCTTCACGCCAGCTTTTGTTGCCATACCAGCCACATCGTCGAGCGAAGACGCTGCAGCCTTTGTCAGACCGGCAATATCATCCAGAAGTCCGAGAAGTCCGATGCTCAATCTGTCCTCGCATCTCTCCACACGTATGGTCCCTGTTATTTAAGCTGGGCCAGAACCATCGGCTGAGCAAGCATGCGGTTGTGAGATATCCGGGTTTATCCCATAGAAGCCTCACAAATCAGATAAGGACTTCGCAATGACGCAGGAAACCAGGTCGAGCCAAACCGTCGCCATTATCGGTAGCGGCGGAATTGGCGGTTTTCTTGCTGGCCAACTTGTCACCGCCCATCGAGATGTCACCTTGTGCGTCCGAACGCCGGTCGATCAGTTGGTCATCACGCGCGCAGATGGCAGCGAAATGACTATTCCAGTCAAGATCGCGGCCGAGCCTGCTTCCGTCAATCAGGTCGACTGGATTCTGGTGACGACCAAAGCGCAGGACGTCACCGGTATCGCAGGGTGGCTTGGCCGGCTCGTCAAACCTGAAACCAAGATTGTTATGATCCAGAACGGGGTGGATCATGAAGCACGAATCCGTCCCTTGCTGAAAGAAGCCGTACAAATCCTGCCTTGCATCATCATGTGCGCCGTTGAACGGGTCAGTGCCGGTCGTCTGACACATCACGGGCAAGCGCATATGAGCGTGCCTAACAATGAAACGGGACAAGCTTTTCAAGCCTTGTTCGCGAATACCGAATTCGGAATTATCCTGGAAGAAGACTTCCACACGGTCGCGTGGACAAAACTTCTGGGAAATGCCATCGCCAATCCTTTGACCGCGTTGACGCTTCGCCGCTCATGTGTGTTTCAAAATCCGATGATGGCAGAGCTCGCACGGGTCGTCGGCCGTGAAGTGATCGAAGTCGCGCGCGCCACGGGTGCTCAGATAGACTTAGACCGCCTGGAAAGTGTTTTGAGCCGCGCTTCTGCAAAAGCTGATAGCGGATCATCCATGCTTTATGACCGTTTGGCGGAACGCGAACTGGAACATGAGTTTATCACGGGCGCCGTTGTCCGAGCTGCGGAAAAGCACGGTATCGACGTTCCAGTCAACAGAACCATTCTGGCGCTTCTGGCAGGCGCCAGCGGACACAGTCTAAAGGCGGATAATTGACGGGGTCCCCGAAGCCGTTGACGATGATCGCAAGAGGCTGCGATATGCCATCAGGTGGCAACTAATTGAGAGTGTTCTAACGATCCCGCATTCGAGATCGATGGACACCGTCCAACGAATTTCATGCTTAAGCGGATCAAGTCGGTTGGGAACCAAGCATGTCCAGAATCGTGTCCGATAAAAGACGGCCTGAAATCGTAGAAGCGGCAATCCGCTCGATCAGCAAGAACGGCTTGCCTGCGCCCTCCTACGACAAAATCGCGGAAGAAGCCGGCATTTCACGCCAGCTTATTCGCCACTACTTCCCCAATCCGGAAGCGATGATGGTCGAACTTTGTTCGGGCCGACCGGATGTATACCGTGCCTGGTTCAACGAGCTGTGCCGGTCGGTACCACCGCGAGATCACTTCAAGACCTTGCTTGATGTTTATTTCACACAAATGGATGTGGACCCCGCCGGCAAACGTGGGAAAACGGCCTTGTTCGACGCTATGATGTGTCTGGCAATCAATTCTGAAACTATCCGGACCAACCTGCGCGACCAGTTTTCAGAATACCAGGAATTGATCGCCAACGTGATCGCCACCAGTTTTCCCGCACTTTCTGCGGAAACGTGCCGCGAACTGGGATTTCTCATCCTTGGTTTGGTCTTCGGCCATTCACGCATGGTAGCGATGCTTGGATTCTCGACTGATTATAACCAGGTCGTCAAGCAAGCGATCGAAGACATGGTGAAAATGCGGTGCGATATGGCAGACCAACATATGACGGTGGCAGCGGAATAGCTTCCCAGCAGGCAGTTCGACCTAAGCCTAAAGTCGCACCTCAATATTAGCAACATCGATATTTTCAAATTGAAAATTAAAGGGATTTCTGCAATCTATATCTCTCATTCTACACGCGTCCAGCAAGGGATGCCGGAGGTTTGATGAGTTCAGGAAATCGAAATAAAGCGCGCGATCGACGTTTGGAAAGACGTCAGTCCAGAAAACATTTCAGAAGATCTGAAGGCCACTCGAATGACGTGCACACTGCTTTCCTGGATGGACTGCAGATGGGCATGGAAATTCAGGAGCAGCATCAGCAGGCTATGGCTGAACTTCCTTATCAGGATATTTTCGGCAATATTGTCTCGCCGAAACCAAAAAAACCTGCTTCTGTCGAAAGCGACGATCGCCTTGAGGAGCTTGATGAGCGGCCGCTAGTTTTACACTGAACCAGGTGTCTGAGCCAGAATTGCTCTCACTCATGTTGAACGAGCCAGTGCCAATAAACCGCTGCCAGCGGTGCTTCGACATGAATCCACGCGCGCTCTTCTGAGCGGCGATGCAAAAGCGCCGGATGCCCACATAAAAGCGTTGCTGCGGAAGGGCTGCCGGCATCAAGATCGGTAAATGTCATCTCGGAAACGAGTTCGCGAAGTCCCGGTCCCTTTATCTCGATCGTAGTGAAACCATCATCTGCAGGACTGGCGGCAAAACCGTTGGTGCTCCAGCCCGAAATCGCCAAGAACGGTTCAGTTCCAAGGATAAGGCCCCGGTCGCGACCAATTCGCACCAGAACCGGGCTCCCGTTGTTCACCTCCCACAGACCAATGGAACCGGCCCCCGGGGCGATCTCCCTCTGCGCGGCGTCGAGATCACCGCTGACCAGCATCCGGTGCAAGCCCGTAACAGCCGCGGCACACCAGCCTTCGCCTTGCACTCGCGCCGATGTCCAGTCCGGCACAGGCGTCCAGAACGCACCCCTGTCGAGCATGGTGGGCGAGCGATGATCAGGCATTGAGACGCGTTCCTTCAGCATCCAAAGCACAAGGCGAACATATCCTGGCACGGAAAGGCTTGCCGAGATGCACCAAGTCGACCACTTCTCCCATCCGTTCCAGGCCGCGCTCGATCAAACCCAACGCGATCGGGCGATCGAGGGTCGGGCTGTGGTAGCTGGAGGTGACGAAACCGGTTGATCGACGTCCCGACGCCAGCCTTTCCACACTATGAGCGCCAACAGGAAGCATGGTGTCACCTTCCACGCTCAAACCCACGAATTGCTGCCGATCGCTACGGCGAGCATTATCCGTGAACAGTGAGCGGCGACCGACAAATTCGTTTTGCCGCTTTTTCATCGGGCCGGTAAGGCCGAGATCCTGCGGCATGGTCGTGCCGTCGGTATCCTTGCCGGCAATGAGATAACCCTTTTCCGCACGAAGCAGCAGCAGCGCTTCCGAACCCATCAGTTTGGCATCGAGCGGGCGTCCCGCTTCCAGCATGGCGGCAAGCAGGGCTGCGGCCTTGGAAGATGGTACGGCAATTTCATACGACCGATCTCCCGTGAATGACACACGGGAAACGCGCGCGATCCCACCGTCGAAGTATCCGTCGACGAAAGACATATGTGGTAGCGCCGCATCATCCAGATCCACGCCAAGTCCGAGAGCTTCGACAAGATGTTTCGCTTTCGGTCCACTTGCCATCAAGGTTGCCCATTGGGGCGTGGAGTTGTGGACGAACACGCGCGATGGATCGAAGCGATCCTGGCGCCACTCCTCCAGCCGGGCAACCACGCCCGCAACATGGCCTGATGAGCAGGACACGACATAATGATCTTCGGCGAGCTTGGAGGTCACCCCGTCATCATAGATCACGCCGCTTTCGGTCAACATGAACCCGTAGCGAATACGCCCCGGTCTCAGGTTCGAAATGGTGTTGTAGGAATTATAATCGACGAGAGAACCGGCATCCGGTCCGATGATTTCGATCTTGCCGAGTGGTGAACCGTCGAGAATGCCTACACTTGTGCGCGCCGCGATTGCTTCGCGCCGAATGTTGGCTGCACCATTGTTTCCCCCGAACCAGGCCGGCCGCAGCCAGCCGCCATACTCACGAAAAACAGCACCCAGTTCGCGATGCTTCGGTTCTAGAGCCAGCCGACGCACGGGATTGAACAATTGCCCGCGTCGGCGACCGGCAATCACGCCGAACGGCACCGGGACGAAGGGGGGACGATAGGTCGTCGTTCCGGTTTCGGGGATAGTCTTGCCGCTGAGCGATGCCATGGCGGCCAAGCCATTCATGTTCGATGTCTTGCCTTGATCCGTCGCCATGCCGAGCGTGGTATACCGCTTCAAGTGCTCGACTGAGCGAAAATTTTCCCGCTCGGCCAAGGCAATATCCTTGACCGTCACGTCATTCTGGAAATCGATCCATTGTCGTCCGGTTGCGCCGCGCTGCGGCCAAACAGGTATGATGCGATAGGAGGCTGTTTCCGTTTCGAGATCAAATATTTGCGCCAGAGAATATTGTCCGGCCGCAGCACCCACTGCCTGTACATCGCGCAATGCGCCATCCGGCACGAAGGCGGCCAGATCCTCGCGATAGAACAACTTGCCGCCCGCTTGCGCGTAAAGGTGGACGCTCGGCGTCAAGCCGCCCGCCATCAAAAGACAGTCGGCGGCAATCCGCTGGCCGGAAATGGTGACCGCTTCCACACCTTTCGCACCATGCACAGCTTCGATACGTGCATTGACGATCGCGGCGTCCGAAGCATGCGGGCGCAAATCGGCGAGCGTGACATCGGCACCGGCTTGGCGCAGGCTTTCGGCGATCGGATATGCTCGGTCATTATTGGTCGCGAGAACGATGTGGCGACCGACCAGCACCTGGTGCTGGGCAAGGTAACCCCGTGCGGCTTCCGCCAGCATCACGCCCGGGCGGTCATTGTCGGGAAACACCAAGGGGCGCTCGATTGCGCCGGTCGCCAGGATGATCTGCTTCGCGCGAACGCGCCATTGCGCGTCAGGCTTGCCTTGTCGACGCTGCCACAACGCCACGAGGTTATGGTCATAAACACCGTAGGCAGTGGTTTGCAGGAGAATGCGCTGTTTCTTTGCCTGCAATTCGGCAGATACCCAGTCGATCCAGGCGTCAGAGGGCCGGTCGGCGATCTCGGTCGGTTCTGACAAAAGCGAACCGCCCGCGCGCTGCCCATCATCAACCAGCATCACTGATTGGCCCGCTTGCAGCGCTTGATGGGCGGCCCGCAATCCCGCCGGCCCTGCTCCGATCACCAGGACATCGCAGTGTGCGCCTATTTGCGGGTTATTTGCTGGCGGTTCGTTTGCTGGGTCCAAGGTTCCCAAACCTGCCATCGCGCGGATAGAAGGCTCGAAACGGTGCCAGTCCGGCCAGATAAACGTCTTGTAATAAAAGCCAACGGGAAGAAAGCGTGCGAACCGGTCGATAAAGCCGCTGCGGTCGCTTGCGGCACTCGGAGCGGCGTTGACTGAACGCAGATTCATCCCCGCGACGAGCGGTTCGGTCGTGGCGCGAACATTGGGAGTGGTAACGCCATCCAGCGTGACATCTACCAATGCGTTGGGCTCCTCGACGCCGAAACCCATGATGCCGCGCGGACGGTGATATTTGAACGAGCGCCCAACGACCCTGACATCATTGGCCAAAAGAGCGGATGCAATCGTATCACCAGGGCGCCCGTGATATTGCGTGGCATCGAAGGTAAAGGCGATCGTCTGGTCCGCAAGCGCCCCTATGCGATAGCTGGCCATCTCAGTCCTTTCGCAAGGATCGCGTAGCGGAAATGACGTGGCTTACGGTGTCCCGCTCCATGACGAAATATTCGCCGCAGGTTTGATGAACCCAGATTTCACTTGTGGCTCCGCGCGGATTCTCGTTGCGGTGAAGATATCTCGACCAGTCTTCGTCCGAAATCTCTGGAGCTGGCTCAGGCCGAATCTTTCCCGCTTCGCCAGCGAATTGAAATTCGGTTTCATCGCGTTCGCCGCAAAACGGGCAGGAAAACAGCTGCATTCGATTCTCCTAATGCGCGATGCCGGAGCCAGCGGCTTCATCGATCAGGCGTCCGGTGCGAAACCGGTCGAGATCAAAGGGTGCGGAAATTTCGTGGTGCTGCCCCGTCGAAAGGAGATGCGCAAACAAGACGCCACCAGCGGGGATAGCCTTGAAGCCACCGGTTCCCCAACCGCAGTTCAGATAAAGTCCCGGGACCGGGGAAGGACCGATAATGGGTGAGGAATCCGGAACTACATCCACGATGCCGGCCCATTGCCGCAACATCTTCAACTGCCCGAAGCTTGGAAACATTTCCAGCATCCCCGAC
>JAFAGL010000152.1 GCA_023422735.1 Pseudomonadota bacterium | reverse complement strand
CATTGGCGACATCGTCATGACCGCAGATGGCAAGGTCGATGCCGTGATCATCGATGTCGGCGGTTTCCTGGGCATTGGCGAAAAGCCGGTTGCCGTTGGCTTCGACGACCTCGAGTTCATGCAGGATGAAGATAACAATCGTTATCTCTACACGAACTTCACCAAGGAGCAGCTCGAAGCCCAGCCGGAGTATAACGCCGACACCTGGGAAAATGAGCGTGATCAGCAGCGCTTGATGAACAACTAATCGGTTTATTATTCAGAAAAGCCCGCGCTTCGGCGCGGGCTTTTTGTGTTTCAAAGGCTTTCCAATGGGGCAGCGATCTGGTTGCATGGACAAGCTCGATCTTCAAGGGCAAGCGATGACCGAAATATCTGACTTCGACATGATGGATACGCCGCAGCGCCGTCGCTACTCGAAAACGATGCCAGACGGTGAGGATGCCGAGCTGACCTTTCTGAAAACAGCGCCCACGCGCTGGATTGCCGACCATACATTCGTGCCTGAAGCGTTCCGCGGCAAGGACATCGCTCGCAAAATGGTGGAGCGTCTGGTTCAGGATGCCAGAAAAGAGGGCGCGACGATCAGCGCGACATGCCCATATGTCATCAACGAGTTTAAACGCCACGGCGCCGAGTGGGACGACGTAAAGGCCTGAACGCTCAGGTTTCGGCTTTCACAACGCCGACAAATGGCAATTCGCGAAAGGCGTGCGCGACGTCCATTCCGTAGCCCACTACGAAATAGTCTGGGCATTCAAACCCGACATAATCGGCTTCCAGCTCGAGCTGGCGCTTCACGGATTTGTCGAGAAGCACCGCCAGCGAAACACTTCGGGCACCGCGTGAAAGCATCAGGTCGCGGGTAAATTTCAGTGTTTTGCCGGATTCCAGAATGTCATCCACGATCAACACATCGCGGCCAGAGACGTCGTTGTCGATGTCGCGCAGAACCTTGACCTCACCGCTGGTCGTGCCCGCTCCATAGCTGGAAATGAACATGAACTCGACCTCAGGCGCCGCACCCTTTTCGTGCATCGCGCGGATGAGATCGGCGGCAAACACGAACGACCCTTTCAGGATCGAGATCACGAGCAGATTCTCGTAATCGCGCGATGCGATCTGGCTCGCCAGTTCGAGATTGCGTTTGGCGATATCTTCGGCGCTGAACAGCACTTCGATATCCTTGTGGCGTACGGTGGGCATGCAACCTCGAATAGATTTGGAGCGGCAGCTTCGTGTGCCGCAATTTCCGGTCCTGTTATCCTATCAAAGCCGAATGGACCAGCATGTGGCTTCACAAAAGCGCGCGCCTGTCCGCCGTTTGGAACTTTATTGGACATGAATTCGCCAGAATGAAAAGCTGGATTGACGCCTTCGCGCATGGTCTTTTAAGACCAGGTTCGTCGCAGCTGCTTCGGTTCGGCACCGGTTCTTTAACGCGGCATTAACCATGTCCGCAGATGGTGCGCGCCATCGCTATCCATCGCAATCACGAGGTATCGGACACCGGTGTTCCGCTTTGAAAATGTCGGCCTGCGCTACGGGATGGGACCGGAAATCCTGCGCGATATTTCGCTGCATATTCCAGAGCGCTCGTTTCAGTTCCTGACCGGGCCTTCGGGTGCTGGCAAAACGACATTGCTTCGCTTGTTGTTTCTCGCCTTGAAGCCGACACGCGGGCTGATCACCGTATTCGGCAAGGACCGCGCTTTGATTACGCGCCGAGAACTGCCTTTGCTCCGTCGTCGCATCGGCGTTGTTTTCCAGGATTTTCGTCTTCTCGATCACATGACGACCTATGAGAATGTCGCGCTGCCTTTGCGCATTCGCGGTCGAGAGGAAATCAGCTACCGTAACGACGTTATCGACCTGCTGAAGTGGGTTGGCCTTGGCGAACGCATGAATGTTTTGCCGCCCGTGCTTTCAGGTGGCGAAAAGCAGCGTGCGGCGATCGCGCGAGCCCTGATCGAACAGCCGGAAATCCTGCTGGCCGATGAACCGACCGGAAATGTCGATCCGCCGCTCGCGCGACGTTTGCTGCGTTTATTCATCGAACTCAATCGTCTTGGAACAGCGGTGGTGATCGCCACGCACGACCTGCAGCTCATGGAACAAGTCGATGCCCGCCGCATGATCCTGTCCGAAGGACGTTTGGACGTTCATGACTGATCCTGCCGAAGAATTCGACACGGAAGAGCCATCTCGGGAAGCTGCCCAGCCGCCGCGCGCTGCAACTGCACCCTCGCGCCGACGCATGGCGCCGATCGTGCCCGAACAGAACATCGCCGGCCGCGCCCTGATTTTCGTGATCGCCATCATGACTTTCCTGTCGTGCCTTACGCTTGGCGCCGTGTCTCTGGTGCGCGACACGGCCGCCATGTGGGAAAGCCAGATTTCGCGTGAAGCGACCATCCAGATCCGCCCGGCCGATGGGCTCGATATGGAACAGGCCTTGGCGAATGCCAGCCGCATCGCGTCAGGTTTTGCGGGCGTTCGCGAAGCACGCATCGTGGATAATGCGGCAACCGCGCGGTTGCTCGAACCCTGGCTGGGCTCGGGGCTGAACATCGAGGATCTGCCGGTGCCGCGCCTTGTCGTCGTGACGATCGACGAGCGAAATCCGCCGGATTTTGGAACCATGCGCAGCATGCTGACATCCGAGATTGCCACAGCTTCACTGGATGACCACCGTACCTGGGTCGACCGTCTGGTGGCCATGGCGCGGACCACGGTGACGATTGGCCTGTCGGTGCTGGTCTTGATGTTGTCGGCAACCGTGCTGTCCGTCGTGTTCGCCACACGCGGCGCCATGGCCGGCAACGGCCACATCATCGAGGTGCTGCATTTTGTGGGTGCCGAGGCGCGCTTCATCGCGGCGGAATTTCGCAAGCATTTCCTGTTGACGGGCATGAAGGGCGCTCTGGTGGGCGGCGTTCTCGCCATCCTGGTGTTTCTGATCTTCGGCTGGTGGTCATCGCGCAATCTGGCAACGCCACAGGCAGATCAGGCGACAGCCTTGTTCGGCAATTTCGCCATCGGCATGTCGGGCTATCTCGGAGTGGGTCTGGTTGTTCTCGTGATCGGCGTTTTGACAGCGGCGACGAGCCATTTCACCGTGGTGCGCTATCTCAGTGAGATTGATCTATCGCAGCAAGCCTCGGATTAGGGTCAAGATGTAAGGTTCGGCGCCCGCCATCATGGTGTTGCTGTACGCGAACAGCGTTCGGAAGTTAGATTTGAGCGTGATGAGAAGCATGGAAGAAAACCGGGCAAATCGCCAAAGCCCGGATGACGCGCGCAAACGGCCTCGCCGGCGCAGTCTTCTTGCACGCCTGATGCGGTGGGGCTTCTCGCTGGTGGTGCTTGCGGCTTTGGTGACAGGACTTGGCTTTCTGGCTTTCGCCTTGCATGTCGCGCATATGGAAACGCCGCAAGATCCGCGTGAAGCAGATGCGATCATCGTGCTGACCGGCGGCCTTTACCGGCTGGACGCGGGCGTTAATCTGTTGAGCGACGGGAAGGGCAAGCGGCTGTTGATCAGCGGTGTCAATCCGCAGGCCAAACGTGACGATCTTCGTCTCGCGACCGGCGGCGATCGGGATCTGTTCTCCTGTTGCGTCGATATCGACCATGCCGCCATGGACACGATCGGCAATGCGGCCGAAAGCGGCAAATGGGTCAAGGCGCGCGGTTACGACCGCATTATTCTGGTGACGAACAATTACCACATGCCGCGCAGCCTTCTGGAAATGCGCCGTATTCTGCGCGGTGTGGAAATCCAGCCTTATCCAGTGGTCAATACCACGCTGAATGATGGCAGCTGGCTGACCGACCGGGATGCTTTGCGTGTGATCGCGATCGAATATGCGAAATTCATCGGCGCGTTCTTGCGTGGCTGGCTGGATGTCGATGGCGAGGACTTCCGCCCGTCGCTGAGCAATTGACGTTGAAACGAGAACTGAAGCTCAGGCGAACGTTTCGCCGACGCGGTCATTTCGTTTGCATGCGAAATGATTTAACCAGCAAGACCTCAGTCCCGCCAACGGCTCACGCATGACCGCTTTCAGATCCTTTCTGTACAACATCGTTTTTTATTTGAGCCTGATCGCCCAGATGATCTTCTGGACGCCGATCTATTTTCTGTTGCCGCGCGAGAAGGCTTGGTTTGTTCCCAAATTCTGGGCGCGGTCGAGCTTATGGCTGCAGCACCTCTTGGCAAATACGCGAAGCGAGATCACGGGGCTCGAAAACCTGCCGGAGGGGCCGTTTATTCTGGCTCCCAAGCACCAGTCATTCTGGGATGTGCTCGCTTTTTTCCCTTATCTCAGCGACCCGGTTTTCATTCTGAAGCGCGAACTCATGCACATTCCCTTGTTTGGCTGGTATGTCGCCAAGATGCAGATGGTGCCCGTGGATCGCGGCGAACGCGCCAAGGCATTGCGTGCCGTTGTTGCCGCAACATCACGCGAAATGGCGCGCAATCGGCAATTGATCATTTATCCGGAAGGTACGCGCCGTGCGCCTGGCGATGCACCAGCTTATAAATGGGGGATCGTCGAGCTTTACGGTCGGCTGAATGTTCCTGTTGTTCCAGTTGCGCATGCCGCCGGACTGTATTGGCCGCGCCGCAAATTCATGCGCTATCCGGGAACGATCCACGCGCGTTTCCTGCCGCCGATCCCGCCGGGCCTTGAACGCAAGGCTTTTCTCGATCGTTTGATCCGTGAAACCGAAACGGCATGCGATGAAATGCTGGTAAAGGCCGCGACCGGTCCCAATCCGCCACCCTTGCCGCCAACCGCACTGAAGCGACTGGCCGAGCTCGGTGTCACACCAGCCGAGCGGGGTTGATCACGCCGCTTTGCCGGGCAAAAGCGTTGCGACCTGTTCCAGCCATGGATCCCGAATGCGCAACCCTTTCAGATGGGCAACCGTATTCAGGACATAGTCCTCATTCGGTCCAGAATAGCCCAGCGCGCCGGAAACGATCGCCACAGCAGCTTCCACATCGAGCGCCCCGGCATATTGCGGATGCGCCCGATCCACCACATAGGTCACGGCGTCAACGCGGTCGCCGCCTTCGAGTGTGACGCGCAAACACCGTTCCTTGTAGACATGCGTCACCAATTCCCGTTCGCGCAGATAGGCCATGACTTCTTCATGCAGCGCACCGGGAACCCGGAAAGCCAATCCGACGCAGGAGCCGCCGCGATCAAGCCCCAGAACCAGGCCTGGTCGCTCGCTTGTGCCACGGTGACCGCAGGAGCGAACGCATAAAGAGCGGCGAAAACCGTGCAACCGCGCTCGCCTCGTTTCCACATGCGCAAAACCGGGTCGCCAAATCAGCGAACCGTAGCCAAACACCCAAAAATCGCCCATATCGCCGGAAGAAATGATAGTGAACTCCTCCAAGGATTCGCATTATTTGCCGAATCTTACCGCATCCAGACAGGCAAGCGCCCCTGCGGGCCGACAGGAAAAAGCAGACCTTTTCATGACGTCAAGTGATCAAGCCGGTTCACCGATCTTTCGGCGCGTTCTTGTGCTGACGCTCATCATACTCGTGGTAATCTGCGCTTATATCGCAGGCTGGTATTATCTGGCGGGACAATTGGAAAAGACCGCCAACCGGTCATTGCGCGATCTGCGGCAGGCCGGAGCCCAGGTCGATTGCGTCGAACAAAGCGTACAGGGCTTTCCGTTTCGGATCGGTCTGTTCTGCAAGGATGTCTTGTATGAGTCGCCGGCTGGCGATGTTCGCATCGATGCCGGGGCATTTCGATCCGCCGCGCAGGTTTATGATCCCCGCACCATCGTGGGCGAGCTCAATGGACCGATGCTGGCGCGGCTGCCGGGCCTGATCCCACTCGCCGCCACATGGGAGCTGATGCATGCCAGCACCCGATTGGCCGAACCGCTGCCCACGGCGATTTCCGTTGAAGGCAACGGGCTGACAATCGCGGATGCCGAAAACAAGCAGGACCTGTTCACCGCCGGCAATGCGCAGATTCATATGCGCGCCAACAATGCCGATGTGGACCTTGCTGCCCGTTTCAGCGATTTGCGGCTGGTTGGTGTGGAGAATGCGCCTCCGCTGGCTGCCGAAGGGAACATGACGGTTTTTGATGGCGTAGCGCTGGCCACCTCGCCTGAAGCGGTTGAGCTGGGATACAAGACGCAGATACGCGCGCTCACTTTGTCGCTTGGTCCCGACGCATCCATTTCGCTCAGCGGACCACTGGCCGTTGATTCTTCTGGATTGATCGATGCGCAACTGACCCTGACCGCGCGCCAGCCGGTGGCGATTGCGCGCGTGCTGGCAGCAATCTTCCCCGACAACGAGCGTGAAATTGAAATGGTGTCGTCGGGCCTGACAATGCTTGGCAATGCACCGAGCCTGCCCTTGACCATTGCCAAGGGCAGAGCTTCGATTGCATTCATCACGCTGGGCGACATTCCGCCCCTGCGGCCTTAATTCTTGGCCGCAGCCTGACGTCCGAAGTCGGGCAGATCAACTTCCTGGCCTGCTTCGATGATGGAACGCCGCACGGCGCGGGTGCGCGTGAACATATCAAACAGCTTGTCGCCGTCACCCCAGCGAATGGCACGCTGCAAGGATGCCAGGTCTTCCGAAAACCGCGACAGCATTTCGAGGATCGCTTCACGATTATGCAGGCAGACATCGCGCCACATGGTCGGATCTGAAGCCGCCAGGCGGGTGAAATCGCGAAAACCGGAAGCCGAATATTTGATGACTTCCGATTGCGTGACGGTTTCCAGATCATCCGCTGTGCCGACAATATTGTAGGCGATGATATGCGGCAGGTGGGAAACGATCGCCAACACCTTGTCATGATGCTCGGGATCCATGCGGTCGAGCTTGGAGCCGCACCCTTCCCAGAAACGTCCGAGCCGCGCAATCGCGTCTTCATCCGTGTCGGGCAGGGGGGTGAGGATGCACCACCTTCCTTCGAACAATTCCGCGAAGCCCGCCGAAGGCCCGGATTTTTCGGTGCCTGCAATCGGGTGGCCGGGAATGAAATGGACATGCTCAGGCATGAAAGGCTGCATTTGCGCGATCACCGACGCCTTGGTCGAGCCCACATCCGTCACGATCGCGCCGGGTTTCAAAGCGGATGCGATTTGTTCGGCAACCGCCCCGGATGAGCCAACGGGCACCGAAACGATCACGAGATCGGCATCGCACACCGCCTGCGTTGCATCGGTGGAATAGCTGTCGCCGAGATCGAGGCTGCGGGCTTCTTCCAGCGTTTCCGCGCGGCGCGTGGCAATGGCGAGATGGTTGGTCAGGCCCTTGCGGCGGATTGCGCGCGCAAGGGAAGAGCCGATGAGACCGATGCCCACAAGGGCGATCTTCTCAAATTGAATTTCAGACATTGGACAGATTTCTAAGTCTTGAGAAAGTCACTCAAGGCCGAAACGACGCCGCGATTGGCTTCTTCCGACCCCACGGTCATTCGCAGCGCGTTCGGGAAACCATACCCCGTCACGCGCCGCAAAATATAACCTTGAGCGCTCAGATAATCGTCTGCCTTCGCTGCCGAATGGGCTTCGGCGCTCGGGAAATGGATCAGGATGAAATTCCCGACGCTCGGAGTGACACGCAAGCCGAGCCGCGTCAGTTCTTCCGTCAGCCAGTTGAGCCATTGATCGTTATGGGCGATGGTCTTTTCGACATGCGCACGGTCGCGGATCGCAGCCACGCCTGCAGCGATTGCTGCGGCATTCACGTTGAATGGCCCGCGCACCCGGTTCAGCGCATCCACCACATGAGCGGGGCCGTAAAGCCAGCCGATACGCATGCCGCCCAAGCCATGGATCTTGGAAAATGTGCGTGTCATGACCACGTTTTGCGATGCGGATACGAGATCCACGCCGGATTCGTAGTCATTGCGACGCACATATTCGGCATAAGCCGCGTCCAGAACCAGCAGCACGTTTTTCGGAAGGCCGGCATGCAGGCGCCGAACTTCGGTGAACGGAATATAGGTGCCTGTCGGGTTGTTGGGGTTGGCCAGGAAAACGATCCTCGTGCGGTCTGTCACAGCCGCCAGAATGGCATCGACCTGCGCCGTCTCGTTTTCTTCCTTCACCACAACCGGAACTCCGCCGGCAGCCTGGATATAAATGCGGTAAACAAGGAAGCCGTGTTCGGTAAACACACCCTCGTCGCCCGGCTGAAGGTAGGTTTGGGCCAAAAGGCCGATCGCCTCGTCCGACCCGTTGGTGCACACGATATTGGCTGGGTTCAGCCCGTAGCTTTCGCCGATCGCTTCGCGCAAGGCGGTGGCCGAACCGTCTGGATAAAATTCCATATGCGTTGAAAGATCGCGCACGGCCGCCGTGGCCTTTTCGGAAGCGCCAAGCGGGTTTTCATTGGACGACAGCTTGTGGACCTTGGAAACGCCGGCCGGCGCACTGGATTTGCCCGGCACATAGGCCGCAATATCCATCACGCCTGGCTTGGGAGTGGGACGATCCTGGACAGCTTGGGTGCTCATGACGGCGCTCGCGGTCGGTTGGAAAAATTTCACTTATTAGTTGAAACTGGGCAATAGACCTCACGTCCGGCCTTGTCGAGCAAAAGCACAAGCGTCGAAGCGCCGCCCATTGACAGAACCGTCCTGCATTCCCTAGCTAACCGAAATCTTTCCCTGGGGTTGCCCGACCATGACGATCGTCTCCAAGCCAGCGCGCTCGCGCCGGCTCATTGCCGCCGATGAGGCGAACAAGCCGACAAGCCAGATCCTGCGTTTTGGGACCGATCAGCCTTTGATGCTCGATGCCGGCGTACCGCTGACACCGTTTCAGATCGCTTACCAGACCTATGGAACGCTGAACGAAGAGCGTAGCAACGCCGTTCTCGTTTGTCATGCGCTGACGGGCGATCAGCATGCAGCCAATATACACCCGGTGACCGGCAAATCAGGCTGGTGGGACGTTCTGATCGGCCCCGGCAAGATCGTGGATACCGACCGCTTTTTCGTGATCTGCTCGAATGTGATCGGCGGCTGTCTGGGCTCAACGGGACCGGCCTCGATCAATCCGCAAACCGACAAGCCCTACGGTCTGGACCTGCCGGTCATCACCATTCGCGATATGGTGCGCGCCCAGGTAATGCTGGTGGATCATTTTGGGAT
>JAFAGL010000124.1 GCA_023422735.1 Pseudomonadota bacterium | reverse complement strand
CCCCGGCGATGGCCGAGAAATGCCTGGGCCGCCCTGTAGAGCTCGCCAGAGATACCCGCTCCGGCGACGAAGTTTCCCATGAGGATGAACAGAGGGATGACCACCAGCCCATAGGACATGGTGCTCTCCTTGGTCACGAGGGCAAGCATCGTCGATGATTGCTGCCATCCGATCAGCCATCCAAATCCGATGAACCCGGTGATGCCCAACGAGACCGCGATGGGAACACGTAGGAAGATCAGGACGAAGGAAAACAGGAAGCCTGCGCCGGCACTCAACATGTGAATATCCGCGGTTCTTGAGGTCAGTGAAGTCCGGCAAGGTCAGTCGCCGACGCTTGCCGCTCGGACTCGGACTTGACCGTATCGAATGGTCTAAACGCCCTGTGTATCGTCAGTAGGAAGGCCACTGCCGTCACCGACGAAAGGACGGACATCGCAAAATAGACCGGGGACAGCGGAAGATGCAGACTTGCAGTGGCGTCACCATAGCCGATCGCACGCTGCCCGAGGATCCAGAGGCGCCAGGCTATGAGGCCGAAAAGAGCAGCACCGAGTAGGCCGCTCAGGACATACTGTGTCGCACGCAGGACCCGGTTATCAAAGGAATCCAGCAAATCGGCCACGATATGCTTCTCACGAAAGGCAAGCTGCGGGAACAGAAGGAATGCGGTCGAGACCAGAAGCAGTTCAGTGAGCTCAGAACCGCCGATGAGTGGGTGGTTGAAGATATTCCTCCCGATCACGTCGACTACGGTCAGCAGCATAAGTGCGAACAGGACCACGGATGCCACGACACCTATGATCTTCTCGAACCGATCGATCATCGGTGCGCCCTTCGATTGGCCGATCACTTGCTTGACCGCTGTTCGCGCTGCAGATCCTCAATGACTGCGTCAGGGTCCGGAATGCCTTTCGAACGGGCTAGCTCTGACCATCCTGCACGAATTGGCTCGAGCTTCGCCTTGAGTTCCTCCAAAAACGGGCCATCGGCACTGATGAACTCGTATTTAGCTGCCATCATTGCATCGACGCTGGCTTGATCGACTTCGAAGTAAGCTTGGCCGAACTTTGCAGCCAGGGTATCGGCGGAGAGAGCCTGGATCGCCTGTCGATCAGCCTCCGACAGCTCCGACCACCGATCCTGGTTTATCACTACGCTCAGCACCGCATTGTAGAGGCCGCCCGGGATCAGTGTCCCATGATGCAGGAGGTCCATCGAGTTCGTCGACTGGACGGATTCTTTGGCCATCAGACTTCCGTCGATGACACCGGTCGACAACAGTTCGTAGGCCTCAGTGGAAGACTTCAGGATGGGGATGCCGCCCAGCGCTTCAAGGATTTGGGTCGATACCCGGCCCGGGCTTCGGAGCTTCAGCCCTTGGATGTCAGCTACGGATCTGATGGGCTTCTTGGCAGTGAAGAAATTACCCGGGGAGATGGTGAAGATGCTAAGCACCTCGGTCCCGGCAAACTCGTTCAGGGGCGCGATATGCTTGCGCAGATGCGGTCGAAAGCAGGCGCTAAGACTCTCGGGTCATCACCCATGAACGGCAGTTCGCCAAGTTCGGTGGCAGCGAATCTACCTGGCGTATATCCGGCGACTATCACGCACACATCAGCTAACCCGTCGCGACATACATCGAACTGGGTTGGTGGCGTGCCAACGGTCTTAGGGAGGAGCTCGATCTTAACTCGTCCATCGGTTGCGTTTTCGAGCTCCGCAGTCCACGGGAGCATCACTTTGGTGTTCAACCAATGGTTTCCAGGTAACCAAGAGGAGTATCGCAAGGTGCTCGTCTGCGATGCCGCGGTTCCTGCGCTTACCAACGACATCGCCATGGCGATCGCGATGGTTTTCAGGCTTAAGGTGCTCATGACGCTGCCTCCCATGGTTCCATGATCTCCTCCAGATCAACTGACAGAACCAAGACATCATCATCTAAAAATTGGTTATCCTGTCAATAGAACATTATGATTTGATGGTCGTATCCGAGATGCCGATGTGATCGCGGTATGGTTGCCATAGACCGGATCGAGGGTACGGGAGACCAGAACCATGCGCATCCGGGCACGAAGATGCTCAGCGAACTACAGTTCCGCTCGGCGGTCTCTGGCGGCCATATGAGTGGAATTCGAGAAGAGAATGAGCTTACAATGGTAGTGATTCATAGCTGTGCTCGTCAAAGGCGGCGCGAAGGTCGCCTGACGCCGCAAAGGGTCGATGACGAGAGTGGTTAAGCCTGTTGAGTCTTGTCCAACTCTTCGTCCCTGGGCAGGAGGATCGCTCGCCAGTCGATCTCAGCCTGTCCGACATACGCGGCCTCAAAGGCGCGTAAGGCAACGTGTCCGGAATGAGTCTCAACTGCGCGCGCGATGAGCAACTTGGCATTTTCTGCGTCTTTGGCGACTTGGTATTTCTGTGCGAGTGCCAAACATGCCGCTGCCTCAAAAACCCTCGGCGCATGAAGGCCTTTGGGTCGTGTTCGCTCGTCAAAGTATAAGTCCAGCACGGTGCGGTGGTCCTGAAGAGGCCAGTCGTCATGTGCCTTCAGGATGGTCGAGACAATAACCGATTCGATGCTCGGCGCGCTCGCTTCCGACCCGTGTTTGGCCAGAAATATCTCGAAATCAGGCGTCCGCTGATCGGGGCTTACCAACAGGTTGAAGAGAAAATGGATCGCGAGCAGCGCGGGTCTGTGGGCTGCGCCCGCTTGGGGCAGCATCCGTTCGATGTCGGCCAGCATGCGCCGCAAGTCGACGAGCGCCGCTTCGGACTCGCGGCACATGACCGATGCAATCAGACTAAGTAGGCCTTCCAGCCGCCGACGCGCTTGGGCTGGATCGGCAAGCGGCTGCCATATCCAGTATTGCGGTGCCATCTCTAACGAGACGACGCCCGCTCGCTCAAGCGAATAGTCGTAGGTCTCTCGTTCAACTTTCGGACGCTCGGCTACGAACTGCCTGATCACATGGCGGGTAAGGCGAAACAGACCTTGGAACGTAAGCGCAATGCCGCCGCTCAACTTTAGTCGTCTCCCAATGCTCATGTGGCAACGAAATGGGTGTCGGAAGTGGTCTCAGCCGGTGGATGTAAGCCGAACGGAACCCATAGGCTTGCTGAAGCGCAGCATCGAGTATGGACGACACAATGAGCGTGTACGCGAGAGCGAGATCATCCGGAATGCGGTGCAGGCCGGCGACGAAGGTTCGCATGGCGCGCATGGCACCGAGATAGCTTCGTCTTTCTAGCGCGAGCAGTGCATCCACAAAGGTGACGAATGCGTCGGCCTGCTTGTCTGTAATGTAGATCGAACGGTCAAAAAAGTGAGTTACGAAGTTCTCGGGCGCCTCATATGATGAAAACCCCGGACGCCCTCCAGTCAGGGTCCTAACTATCTCAAGATCGCGCGAAAATACTCCCCCGAGACCAAATGAGGCTACCACCGCGAAGTCGTCGAGAAATGGTCCGACGGTATGTGAGATCAAAACGCCAGGCGCCGGATCCGCCAGCTCGATCATCTCCTCCAGATCGTAAACGATGGCCAGATCCGCCGGTCCGGAACCCGCCGATCTCAGCGTGCCCGCGTTCGTGACGATTGTGCGTTCGTACGGGAGACGGACGTTGGCATAGAGAACACCCGTCAACTGGTTAGTTCTGCCGATGCCTCTCTCGTAGAGCTTGCCTGTATTTATCTGCAGCACGACAGGTCTCGATATTGTTGTCCGATTAGCCTCGACCCGGTTCGGGCGCGCTGACCGCAGCATCAGCTCGACTTGCGGCGATTATGCATTCTAGCCGATGAGCTTCGGCCACGCCGACCCGTACAAGCCAGGCTAGCACGTCGTCGAGCTGCAAACGAATGGGTGCTGAGTTCTTGTTCAGCGATGGATCAGACTGGAGTACTTCGGCGAGCCAGCGCGTCACCCGTGCGCCGAACCCGTGGTCGATCCAGAGCTCGGGGTTGCTCGGCTGTCGGCTCAACCAGACCGTGGCGCTTTCCAGCAGAAACGGGTGGACTTCCCCTTCGAAAGTGGAGGGCTTCTGTTGGGATGAGCTGACAGGAGAAATGAAATTGAAACGCGAGTTTACAGAAAAGCTCAACGGGAAGCGGTTCGGATTCTGACGACGAGCGGTCGAGGCATATCCTCGGTCGCGTGGGTCTTGGGATTGGGAAATCGACACTGGGTCGTTGGCGGCAGATTTTCGAGGAGCAGGATCTTCTTGCTGGACCGCACGAGGACGTGAACAAGGAGCTTGCCCGGCTGCGCAAGGAGAACGAACTTCTGCGGCAGGAACGCGATCTGTTAAAAAAAGCGACGGCCTTCTTCGCTCGGGAGACAAGTCGATGAGGTTCGCCTTCATTGATACGGAGAAGGCCCATAGTCTCTTTCACGTCTGTGCGCTTTTGCGGGCGTCAGCCTCAGCGGTTACCATGCCTGGAAGCGGCGCGGTCCAAGCCGTCGCCAGTTCGATGACATGATCATGCTACTCTCCACGGCTCACCAAGCGGCCTTAAGAAGCGCGACTATCGGCTCAATCGTCGATGTGCTACGCGGATTGAAGTGTAGACCTCGGTCGAACATTGTGTGAACGGCAACATCATCAAGCGCGCTTCTGTCCAGCTTCGTGTCGCGAAGGCGCATCGGTACGCCGGCGTTTTCCTGAAGTCGCCGAACGGCCTCGATCGCATATGTCGCGTTGACTTTATCGGTGACGCTTGGATTTGCTACGCCCATCGCCTCGGCTGCGAGAGCAAGCTGGCTGGCCGCGACGTCGATGTTGTACGCCATCGCATGCGGCAGCATGATGGAGTTTGCCTCGCCGTGGCCGAGCCCTCCCCGCGCACCCAGGCAATGGCAAATCGCGTGGTGGACGCCGACGCGCGCGTTGGAGATTACCAACCCAGATAAATGCGCTCCCGCCAGCACGCCAGCGCGGCGGTCGACGCTGGCGGGATCCGAAGCCATCGCAGGAATCTCCCGATGGAGGATGCGAATGCCCTGCAGTGCAAGCGCATCTGAGATTGGACTCCGAAGTCGCGAGTATAAACCTTCGACGCAATGCGCGAGCGCGTTCATCGCGGTCTGCGCCATCAATGAAGCCGGGACCTCGACGTTCGCCTCAGGGTCCAGTACGATGAGCCGCGAGGCGAGCTTTGCATCCCAGAACAGCATTTTTTTGCCGTTGCCGCTGCGCACGCCAAGACCCGGTGTCACTTCGGCGGCCGATGCGGTGGTCGGGATGGCGATGACCGGCAGTTTTGGCTTGAAGAGCTCCTTTGGAACAAATTTGTCAGGTGGTGTGAAGCTCGAAGCATGTTCGGATATATGTCCACCTTCGGCAAGCACGATACTGATTGCCTTAGCGCAATCAGATGCCGAGCCACCGCCGATCGCAAGGAAGCCGTCGCAGGCAGCATCGAGGGCGATCGCTGCGCTCGCCATCACCATGTCCTCGGGCGTATGGGCGGCCACGTCGTCCACAGTCGTCACGACACGCGCTCCAAGACGCTCGACCACGTTGACGTAAAGCTTCGACCGACGGGTCGAGCCGCCGCAAAGCACCATGAGCCGTGAACACCCGAGCCGATCGACTTCCTCGGGTATTGAGTTAATTGAGCCCGGCCAGAGGACGACGCGGGACGCTGCTCCACTGTGGTTCGTGCGATATCGGTCCCAACCGAACCCGCTGTCGTCTTGAGATTTGGCCATTCTCTGACCTCTCACCGCTACTGCTTTTCAGGTGCTGTCAGGATGCGGTTAAGCACCCCGTCCAGCACCGCGTTGAAGGCTTCAGGTTGCTCCCAGTGAGGAATGTGACCAATGCCTTTGAGCTCATGAAATTCAGTAGCAATACCCATCGAGCCCAGTTGCTCGCTGGTTGCGCGCGCCATCTCAGGCGTGGTCGACCAGTCATCTTCGCCGACAATGTAAAAGAGCGGCTTCCGGATGAGATGAATATGCTCGTGCAGGTTCAAGCTTGAATAGGTCAGCAAATCCGAGAACGCCACATAGGGCGAACAACGGGTTGCGTCGAACGCCATCTCGCGCTGTCTTTCGACGGGAGTCGTTCGACCCAGAACCGAGTGGAAGATCGTTTCGAGCCAATCGGTTGGATTGATTTCCGTATTTTGCAGTATGTCTGGTTGATAGGTCACGCCCGTGGGGCCGCGGAACGCCGCGCCGCCACAAACCGAAACCACGCCTTTGGTCCGGTCCGGTGCAGCCAGAGCAGCCATGATCGACACGCCTGCGCCGAGCGAATGGCCGACCAGAACCGCGTTCTGAATGTCCTTCTCGGCAAGAAAAAGCGCGACGTAGTGCGCGAATTCTTGCGTTATCGTGGTCGGGCGCCTGTTGATCAGCGCCGATTTTCCGTGACCGGGCAGGTCGAGGGCATAGACCTTGTAGCTCTTCGCCAAATGACGAATGTTGTCATGCCACGATAGCGTGTCTTGACTGGCACCATGAATAAGAACGAGCGGCTGGCCCTCACCCTCCTCTTCGAAATAGATGCGGACAGAGTCGAGATAGACGTACGGCATCTGGGTTCTCCGGCTCAATTGCCCTTGCCGGTGCGCTTGATGCACTCGACAATGAAGAAAAGGGCTTTCCAGTTCTGCATGAGTTTGACCGGATCAGCGCGCACCATTAGCGTGCGCGACCGGTAAAGACGCACTAGTGCCCAGCGCTTCTGGAACAGATGGTCCCACTGCTCGCTGCTGCCCGAAATCAGATAGTCAGGTTGCTGGATACCTTTCACAACGTCGAGGACAATGCCGCGGTCGAAACGCACTGTAGTGGACGTTTGATTGACACGGACGGCGACAGTCCCGGTGAACCACCGGCAATGCTTTCGGAAATCTTCATCGGCTTCTGCGAACGCTGCAAAATCCTGAAACCAAGACAGTTCGGGAAACTCAGCCATCGGTATGCTCTGCAAGATCTTGCTGCGTCGTTTCGAAGACGAGACGTTGATGGTCGGTAATATAATTCTGAGCATCCACGAAAGCATGCTTCCATTCGGCAGATGCGAATGCGACCTCAAAGCTTTGCATATCCTCGAAGCTCAGTTCCGCCATACGGTAGAACTGTTGTTTACTGCGATCGACAGCGCGGTTGGTGCGGTAGCCAATGAGACCTGGAATGCGCTTTGCATCGGCAATATGGACGTGACTGTACCAACGCTCGAACTCACTGTCGGAGACGCCTTGGGCAATGTTCCAGACTGCCACGAAGGTGATCATCGTCTTTTCCTTCCCGTAAGTTTCTCCTATTGAAACCTAGTTTCTTAAAACGTTGACGTAGTTGTTTGGTTATGTCAAGCAGTCGGTACGCCGCATTCTTGGGAGGTCTGAATGGACTCGTATGATTACGTAGTCGTGGGCGCTGGCTCAGCCGGTTGTGTGGTTGCCAGTCGGTTGAGCGAGTCCGGACGACATCGCGTGCTGTTGTTGGAGGCAGGCCCGGAGGACAAGAATTTCTGGATCCATTTCACGCTCGGCGTCGGCAAGACGATCAAGGATCCGTCGATCAACTGGATGCTGAAGTCCGAAGCAGAGCCAAGTGCGGGCGGACGGACGCTTGGCGTACCGCGCGGCAAGGTATTAGGCGGTTCGTCATCGATCAATGGCGGCGTCTATGTGCGCGGAACGCCGGCCGACTATAATGCCTGGGCCCAAAAAGGCTGCGCTGGCTGGTCTTACGAAGGCGTGCTCCCCTACTTCAAGCGCGCGGAGACTTTCGAGCGGGGCGGGAATGATGTCCGTGGCAGTGAGGGACCGCTGGGCGTTTCTGACGTGAAAGATCACGACGCGCTTCTCGATGGGCTGATCAGCGGCGCAGAGTCACTCGGCTTCCCGCGCAATCCGGATGTGAATGGCGGCAAGCAGGACGGCTTCAGCTATTCGCAGACCACGACGCGCGGCGGTTGGCGCAACAGCACAGCGCAGGCTTATCTGAAACCTGCGCGCAAGCGCCAGAACCTCTCCGTGTTGACCGAGGCCCTTACCGACAAGGTGCTGTTCGAGGGCAAGCGAGCGACCGGTGTGACCTACACCGTGCGCGGTGAGAAGCGAACTGCCCTTGCAAGAAACGAGGTGATCCTCTGTGCCGGCGCGATCCACTCACCCGCCATTCTTGAACGGTCTGGCATCGGTGATGGCCAGCGGCTCAGCGAACTCGGCATCCCTGTCGTCGTAGACCGCCCAAGTGTGGGAGAGAATCTGCAAGAGCATTGGGCGGTGTGGTTGAAGTGGCGCATCAAGGGCCACCTGACGCTGAACGAGAGGACACGCGGCTGGCGCGCGGTGGTCGAAGGCATGAAGTTCGCGCTGTTCCGTTCGGGCGCGCTGACCATGCCGGCCGGCCCCTTGATGGGCTTCGTCAAGACACGCGCCGGACTCGAGACACCCGACATTCAGTACCATGCGACACCGTTGACCTTCGCCAATTCTGAGACGCGCCAGCTCGATAGTTTCCCCGGATTTACAATCTCTTCGCTGGTGTTGCGTCCCGAGAGCAAAGGCAGCGTACACATCACCTCGGCGCGTGATGCGTCGCCGAGCATAAGGTTCAACGCATTCTCGTCCCAATATGACGTCGACACGATCGCGGACGGAATCCGTATCGCGCGCGATATCGTTGCGTCGGGTCCGATGGCGAAATTCCAGCCCGAGGAGCTAGAGCCCAGCCGATCGGCACAAACCGATGCCGAATTGGACGCTTTCATCCGCACCAATGGCAACACGTGTTTTCATCCCGTGGGCACTTGCCGCATGGGCTCGGACCCGGAGGCCGTCGTAGATCCCCTGTTGCGCGTTCAGGGTGTCGACGGCCTACGGGTCGCTGACGCATCGATCATGCCGGCCATTGTATCCGGCAACACAAATGCGCCGTCGATCATGATCGGCGAAAAGGCAGCTGATATGATCCTGGGATCTGAAGCGCTGACGGCCAAGGCTGCATAAACCCTTATTGCAGGGGGCGGTCCGAAGACTGCCCCTTTAGCGTTCCCTAACTAGAATATGGCTGTCAGGCGCCGAGATAGGACTGTGCTACCCGGGGGTCGCGGCTAAGCTCGACGGACGGGCCCGCAAATGCGACCTGCCCGAGCTCCAAGACATAGGTCCGATCGGCAATGTCCATCGCGCGATGCGCATTCTGCTCGATAAGCAGGACCGTAACGCCCTGCTGCCGAATCTCGGAGATGATCTCGAACACCTGATCGGCGATGACCGGTGCTAGACCGAGCGAAGGTTCGTCTAACAGCAGCAGCCGCGGCTTCGCCATAAGAGCCCGCGCGATGACAAGCATCTGCTGCTGTCCACCGCTCAACGTCCCTGCGAGCTGGTTCGAGCGCTCGCGTAGGATCGGGAAGCGAACCAGCGCCGCTTCGATATCGGCCGGCACGTTTTCGCGATCAGACCTGACTGCTGCAGCTGCCAGAAGATTTTCCGTGACAGACAGCTTGGCAAGCGCCATTCGCCCTTCAGGAACCTGCACGACACCAAGCCTTACGATTTGATGGGTTCGAGCACGAACGATGTCGCGGCCGTCGAAGTCGATCGTTCCGTAGGAGGGTCGCACCAAACCCGAGATGGTTCTAACAAGCGTTGTCTTACCCGCTCCGTTCGCACCAACTACAGTGACGATTTCTCCGGACGCCACATCGATATCGACGCCCTTGAGAACCTCGAAGCTTCCGTAGCGCACATGAAGGTCGCGTATCCTCAACATCAGGCGCCTCCGTGTCCGAGATAAGAGCGGATCACCTCAGGATGGACACGTACATCTTCCGGCTTTCCGTCCATAATGATCTCGCCAAAGCAAAGCACTGCGATGCGATCGCATACAGACATAACCAACCGCATGTTGTGCTCGATCAACAGGATCGACAGTCCCTCGTCGCGCATCTCACGCAGCGTTGCCTTCAACTCCTCAATCTCGCTCGGATTCATGCCGCCGGCAGGTTCATCGAGCAGCAGGATGTCGGGTTTACAGGCCATTGCCCGCGCAAGTTCCAGCCGCTTCTGATCACCAAACGAAAGAGCGCCGGCAATGTTGTCGGCCTTATCTGCAAGACCGAAGCGGTCGAGTAAGCCCATCGCCTGCTCGTAGCGCATATCGCGGCGGGCCGTCGCGAACGGCAGGAAGAGTTCCAATCCAGAGACTCGGGTGATCTGGCCGACCATGACGTTTTCAAGCACCGTGCGGCGGCGAAAGACACGGAGATTTTGGAACGTACGCGTCACACCGGAATGCGCCACGCGGTGCGGCGGCAATCCGGCAATGGGTTTGCCGTTGGCGACGAAATCGCCCTTTGTGGGCTTGAGGAAGCCAGAAATCATGTTGACCAGCGTCGTTTTACCCGAGCCGTTCGGCCCAATCAGGCCAAGGATTTCGTGCTTGCCAAGCGCCAAGTTCACGTTCTTCAGCGCAATGACGCCACCGAAGTGCTTCGCTACGCCATTAACAGAGAGTACCGTCTCGCTCATGCGCGCACCGTTCTGCGACGGAAAAGGCGGCCGACGGCGCGGATGGCGCGCTCGTCGATCAGACCACGTGGCCGCACCAGGACGATCAGCGTCACAAGGAAACCGAAAAAGATCATACGATACTCCTGAAGCGGTCGTATAAATTCTGGCAGCAACGTCAGAAGTATGGCTCCGAAAACGGGCCCGAAAAGAGTGCCTATCCCACCCGCGCCGACATAGAGCACGGCCAGCATCGTCAGGTGGAAGCTAAAATCGTTGGAGGTGATAAACGAAATGTAGTTGGCGTAGAGTCCCCCGCCAACTGCGGCAATCGCCGCCGCGAGCGCGAAAGCGATGATCTTGGCGGCCACCGGGTTTATGCCGGATGCCGCCGCTGCTGTTTCGTCCTCCTCGATCGCTGACAAAGCAAGCCCGTAGCGGCTCCGCTCGATCGCAAACATTAGGACCATCACGATGCCGAGCGTCAGGAAGACGTGCCACGGCTGGGTCAGAACCCGGATGTAGCGGAAGCCCAGCACGCCTTCCGGGCCGATCATCGTTCCGCCGACGTCCAGTTGGTAGCTGAAGTTCAGGAAGAAGATGCGGACACATTCGGAAAAGCCGAGTGTCGCGAGGGCTAGATAGATTCCACGTACCCGCAGACAGGGATAGCTGAGGATCGCGCCGACGAGGAAGCAAAAGACCGCAGGCATAAGAAGGGCAGGAAGCAGCGGCCATCCATACATGCTCGTCAACATGGCGGCACCGTAGGCGCCTATCGCCCAGAACCCGACCTGGGCAAGGCTGAATTGTCCGGTGGCCAGCGTCAGGTAGACGCTGAGAGCGAGGATGGAGTTGAGGCCGGTAACGGTGAGGACTGTGAGAGTATAGCTCATTTGATCAATCCGGACGCTGGATGGAAGATCCGAACAGCCCTTGCGGCCGTGCGATCAGGATCAAGAACATGACGCCGAACAGGATTGCCTGCTTGTACGTCGCGGAGAGTAGATTTGCGGTCGTAAGTTCGATCACCCCAACGATTATGCCACCAAGCATGGCACCGTAGATGTTGCCAAGCCCGCCGATGACTATGACGATGAAGCTTGTAAGCAGGAGTGGTGCGCCGAGGAACGGATTGATCGTTCCTTGAGCCACGCCGATCAGCGAACCCGCCGCGCCGGCAAGCGCACTTGCTACCACGAAAGCAATGGACTCCGTTTTCTCGACGTCGATCCCGAGAATGCGGGCAGCAGTCGGGTTCTCCTCAACGACACGGATGGCTCGACCGGTATCCGTGCGCGTGATCCAGAAATGAAGCGCCGCCATCAGGATGAGGGAGATTGCGAAGATAACGACGTAGACGCCTCGGATGTAGATGTCGCCCACATAGAAGGCGAGGCTCTCGAGTGGCGACGGATAGGGTGTGTATTCAGGATAGAAGATCGGGACCGAGCGCGATGCGTGCAACATCAGTTCCTCCAGCATCAAAGTGATGCCAACCGTAGCGACGAACGGCGCCAAATAAGACGCATTGCGCAACGGGCGAAAAATCAGGCGCTCGATGAGGAAACCGATCAGTGCGCCAGTGAGCACCGCCACGGAAAAGGACATAAGCAGGACCCAGTAGCTCTCGCTTCCAAGCAGAAGCGACACCGTGGCACCGGCAAACGCAGAGACCATTATGGTTGCGCCATGGGCGATGTTGAGGCGGTGCAGCACGCCGAAAATGATGGTAAAGCCGATGGCCACCAGCGAGTAAGTGCCTCCAAGGAGGACACCGTTCAAGATATATTCGGCGAACTGCATAGCGCACCCAGACTCTCTGATTGATCGATGATCGTGCTACTGAAACGCCTTCTCGTCCCAGACCGTGTATTTCCCGCCCTTGATCGTCAGCAGGAAGCCCTGCTTGATGGCGTCGCCGAATTCATCGAACACAACCTCCTCGCCGGAAATGCTCTTAATCTTGACCTTGGCGAGAGCGTCGCGGAACTTTATGCGATCTTCTTTAAGGGTCTCAGGCGTGTTTTTGATGCCTGATGCCTCAATGCCGGCTTTGAAGAGATAGATTGCCTCGTAGCCGTTGACACCGAACATATTCAGGTCATTGCCGGTGCGCTTGTGATATTCCTCTGCCAGCTTCTGAACCTCGGCAGTATCTGGGGAATATGAGCTGCCAACGACCATGCCTTCGACAGCTCTGCCGCCAAGCTTTGGAACTTCGGGCGCAATGTTCCCGATGTTGCCAAGCCAGGCTTTGGGCTTGAAGCCGCGGCGGGATGATTCCTTCATCAGATTGACGCCTGCCAGGACTGGCGTCGAAACTGCAACGATATCAGGGGCTGCCTTGCGAAGCGCTTCGACCTGCGCGGAGAAGTCGGTGTCCTTCTCCAGGCCATCAGTCTGGACGACCATTTGGTAGCCGGCCTTTTCCATTGCTGGAACCATCAGACCTTTGGCGATCGCGGCATTGTAGGCGTTGTCCTTGGCGATATAGATTCCGCTGGTGTTGTAGCCGAGGCCCTTCAGAACCTCGGCGGCACGGGCAATCGCCTTTGCCTCAAAGAAGGCGTTGCGAAATCCCCAGGTTGAAATCTTGCCTAGCCCCGGCCCTGCCGATGACGGCGAAATGAGGACGACTGCGTTGCCTTGGCGCTCGAGTTCGTTGAGGTAATTGAAAGCAGCTTCCGTGTTGTCAGAACGCGAGGTTCCTTTGATAGCCAGGACCTGGTCATCGGCGACAAGCTTGTTAATCAGCGCAATCGTGGTGGCCGAGTCACCGCCCGGATCATAGCCGTTCGGACCGGGGGTCAGGGCAAGCTTTATCTGCTGGCCGTCGATCGTTACGCCGCCGCCAGCATTGATCTCGTCGACCGCAATCTGCGAACCCACCAAAGCCTGGATGCCATAAGGCGCCGGAACGCCGGTCTGGGCTTCAAGCGAGCCAATGCGTACAGTCCCTTCCGACTGAAAAGCATATGATAGGCCGACGCATGACAGCGTCGTGGCGAGGGCGAGGGCAGCAATCGCTACGCCGTTGCGAAACGGACGAGCGAACGTCTCTGTGTTAGCAAGCATTGGTTCTCCTCCACATTGATTTGGCAGCACAATCGTCGCGCATCCAGAGGTTTCTCCCTCTCTCCATCAGCGGCGTTCCAAGCGTCCTTCTTAACTCTCCGCTAGTCCCTCCAGTAAAATCGGGTCTCAATGTCGTTGTTGACGGTTAGACTCGTCAGGATTGAAATGTCACGACCCTCCAGCACGCATCGGTGCCTTCAAGCCGAGATGTTCAGGCAACTGGTTGCCGGCAATGAAAGTCCGGCACGCATTCAGGTCCACTTTATCTGAGCCTAGCCTCGGCAGCGCTTCGACCAATGCGATCGACCGCGGAATTTTGAAACCGGGCAATTTCTCCCGGCAGAACCTCTCGACGATTTCAGTCGTCAACGAGCCGTCAGATGGCACGACCATCGCGGCAATCCGCTGGCCCAGCCTGTCGTCAGGCACATCGAAAACGACTGCGTCAGACACGCCCGGGATCTGCATCAACACTTTGCCTACCTCGCTTGGATAGACATTCTCGCCGCCTGTCTTGATCATGTGGTCCTCGCGACCAAGGAAGTGCAGCGCGCCTGATTCGTCGATGAATCCCATATCGCCGGTGCCGTTCCAGTCGTCTTGGTAGAGCGTGGGCAGGCGGATACCGCTCGCGTCCCAATAGCCCGGCGAGACGCCGTCGCCGCGGACAACGATCTCACCTATTTGGCCCTGCGGCGCGATGCCGCCCATCGCATGATCATAGATGTCGAGTTCGGAACTGTTCCGGCTAGGATAGCCATTCATCGCGAAGGTCCGGCGATCGGGATCGAGCAAGTTGTACGTGATCCCACCTTCAGTCCGGCTGTAGCCTTGGAGAAACAAGCCACCGACACGCTGCTCGAATTTCATGAACAGTTCGCGATCTGTGGCGTGTCCACCGCCCCAGGTAAATCTCATAACGCTCTGATGGCCGGCAAACAGTGAAGCGGGCGCCCGGACAATATCTACCACGACGGTCGACACAAGATGCATGAAGGTGACCTTTTCCTCGCGAAGAAGACGAGCGAAATCCTCCACGTTCCATTTTTCCATCAGGACTACGGTGGCGCCGACATACATGGCATTGCAAAAAACACTGAGTCCGCCCGTGTGAAACATTGGCGAGACCGCGAGTCCCACATCTTGACGTGTCAGCGAGAACAAGTGGGCCATCGTTCCAGCGATCGTGTTGCGCATTCGATGGGTGTGGATTGCCGCCTTTGGAAGACCGGTGGTCCCGGAGGTGTAGAGAAGGTTCGCAATGTCGGCGTCCTGGCGGCCGACACTTGTGAAATCTGGGTTGGCTTTCCCAAGGGCGACCCAAAGCGATCCAGACTGAGCAGAGGCGTCGACGGTGAGCACCGCATACAGGTCAAGGATGCGCTGGCTGGGCGCGATGAGCAGCGAGAGCTTTGGCGACGCATGGTTCAACAGGCGCAGAATTTCATCGTCGGTGAGACGAAAGTTTAGCGGAACGGCCACCACGCCAGCTTTCAGGCATCCCAAAAGCGCGATTGCCAGCTCGACGCGATTAGGAAGATTGAAAGCGACGCGTTCGCCCGACTCGATGCCGCGTTCGGTAAGCAAATTGGCAAAGCGGTTGGCATATTCATTGAGCCGGCGAAAAGTCCAGCGCGAACGGGCGTCCACCAACGCGGTTGCATCCGGAGCGCTGCGAGCATGCGTCTCAAAGGTTGCTGCAAAATTCATCTCAAGGTTTCACATACAGAAACATGGTTTCTTATTCTTGACGTGCGAGAACTTCAATGTCAATTCCTGTTCTTGACCGATGTCCATGGTTCTCGGAGGTGCATTGGATCTTGCGACATGTCCTAGCGTTAGGTATCGCAAGAACTGCGGACCCTAAGTGGGTATCACACGGTACGCCCCGGCATGTCGCACGACGTGGTGCAGGCCAGGGAAATGAAGATGCATCCCAAGCACACGCTCGCCGTCCGTTGCAAGACGATCGAGCAGACGCTTCCGGGTCTCGACGGCCTGCTCGGGAGATCCGTCAAACCCGATGATGCCTTCTGGGAAACGCGCCTGCAGATCCTGACGGTGCATGATATCCCCCCAAATCAGGACACGATCACTGCTTGAGCCGACCATGTACCCAGTGTGGCCAGGAGAATGACCCGGAAGTGACAGTGCAGTGACACCTCGGAAAACTTCGCCGCCACAGAAGGTTCTAAGGCGGTTCTTGTATGGCTTTGCTGCACGGGTTGCTATTTCGAACCATGGCCGCACGCGCTCGACCGAGCGGTTGGCGTTGCCTTGGTCGGTCCAGAAGGAATAATCGTCCTCATGGACGACCAGTTCGGCATTGGCAAAGCGAGCATTACCGTCCTTGCCGATCAACGCTCCGACGTGGTCGGGATGCATGTGTGTCAATATAACTGCATCAACCTGCTCTGGGCTGACGCCAAGGGTCTCGAGTCGCCCCCAGAATTCGCCGAGCGGTGCATAGAGATCCGATCCACCTCCGTCGAACACGGCATAACGTCCATTCGAGCGCAACAGGAACATATTGACGTTGATCGGATGTGGTCCGCCACTTTCGGCAAGCGCCGCACCGGTATCCTGCTCAGATACACCCTCGACTGAGATCAGATGGCCCGGGAGCACGCCATCACTGATCGTCCAGAGATCAAGGTCGCCAACCTTGAGGTGACGGATTCCGTTGCCGCGGTCGGGCGGCGTTTCCTCGATCCGGGCTGACTTCATCGTTGGCTGCCCGTGGCAATTTCATTAGCGAAGTGCGCCGTGCGGGCACCAATCTCTGCAGCGCGTTCCCAGCCCATCCCAAAACGGCAATTGGGGATGATCTCCGATGTGATGCCAGGAAAGGTCCGTTCAACGTCTTCGCGATAGGCAGCAAAGGGGCTGTGTTCTGCCGTCAAGAGAAGCGCAGGAGACGAGACGTGGCCGAGCGCGCCGCGTAGGTCGAATTTGGTCAACGCGTCGGAGGCCTGCCATCTGTCGCGCCCGCACAGAGCGAGTGAGATGTTGATCCGATCCATCCAGGACTGGTTCGGCTGGAGCGGCGCATGCTCGGGATTGTTGTCGAGCACCTCTTCTACCGTTCGCAGCAAAGGAAATCCGGAACTGTCGGATGGTCTCTGGGTCGCACGGATGCCCGCGATGTGCGCTGCCGCATATTCCTTGCTCGGCATCAACGGGCAATTGAGCATGATCAAGCCCAGCGTTCGCTCGGGATAGTCGACCGCGAACTGCGTCGCTATCGCTGACCCTACCGCTTCGCCGAGCACGTAGGCTGCGCTCTGACCCTGTTGATCGAGCAAATCTGCTGCGCAGCGCGCGTAGCCGGCAATTCCAGGTGTCTCGCTGACATGATCAGACGCACCGTAGCTCGGATAGTCCATTGCAAACACTGTAAAGTTTGGCGCCAGCTCCCACGCTAGCTCTAGATAGAGCAGAGACGACTGCTGGTTGATGTGGAACAGAACGATGGCTGGACCTGTCCCAGCCGTTCGGTAATGGACCTGACCACACTCCGTCTCGACAAACCCCCGCCGTAGTCGCAATGTTTCCTCCAAAGAAACTCTGTTTCTAATATAACTTTGCGGCAGGGGTTGTATGTTGTCAAGCTGGCCCAGATGCGGCTTCGCCACGACAGGCAGGAAGATTTGCATTGAGACACAGCGCCTAGCGCGTCCCGGCTCGGACAGGCTGCTTAGCGCCCCCGAAAGGATAGACCCGTGCACCCATGCGATGCGACAACATGCGCGCCGCATCGTGAAGCGTGGCGGCCAGATTTTCTTCGGCGCTTTCGGCCACTACGTGCTGAGGATAAGAAAGGCTGAGAACGGAGAGCAGTTTGTTGTCGGTACCGAAAACCGGAACGCCGACAGCGGCAAGTCCGAGTGTCGACTCCCCTCGGGCCGTCCCGTATCCTTTGCGAATGATTTCATTGAGTTGAGCGCGGAGCGCCTTCTTGTCGACGATAGTGTCGGCTGTCAGCCGATGCATATCGAGTGTGGAGAGCAGCTGATCCGTTCGCGAGCTTTCGAGAAAAGCGAGTGTAACCTTTCCAGCGCTTGTGGCGTGGAGGGGCAGGAACATGCCCACCCGCCAACCTGAGTCCGAAAGAAACCGCCCGTCGACCTGGGCAAGATAGACGATCGAGTCGCCTGTCATGAGGGTCAAACGCGCACTGTGGCCTGTCTCCTCCATTAGCTGCCTCAGGATCGGCAGGCCTTCCTTGGCAAGCGGGTGATAGTTCACGAACCGCGAGCCGAGTGCAAACGCCGTAACGCCAACAGAGTAGAGCCGAGACTGCGGGTCCTGTTGGAGAAGTCCGGCCTCTCGAAACGTTGCCAGTATCTTCGAAACCTGACCTTTCGTCAGACCGCTTCTTTGCGTGAGTTCACTGACACTGAGCCGTGGTGTATCTTCCGTGAACTGGTTCAGTACCCGCAAAGCTGTGCTCAGCGACTTCATGGCTTCGGCCCTCGCGCAAATAATTGTCCGCTAATTTTCCAACCAAACGACACCAGTTCGTCAAGCGTAAGGGTGATCGTTGACAAAGGTCACCTCTGAGTTTATTTTGAAACTATGTTTCCGATATAGAAACTTGCGAAGGTGTCCATGTCAAGTTCAGCTGCACTCCTAGCGCCATCCCTGTCTACGTCATCTTTGGAGCAGGCCAAAGCGCTGATCGGCATGGACATCCGGGTGGAGCTTTGGAACCACGAAGCGACACGGGACACCATCCGCCACTATGCGTGGGGGATCGGTGACGACAATCCGCTCTATTGCGATCCGGAATATGCCGCAGGGACACGCTGGGGCGGCATTATCGCGCCGCCGACCTTCCTGTTCGGTGTGTTTGATGCGGTCGTCGCACCCGGGCTCCCTGATATCCAGTGGTTCTATTCAGGTGCGGACTGGACCTTCTACCGGCCGGTTAAGCGCGGAGAGGAACTCACCGTCGACGCCAACTACGTAGACGCGCGCGAAGTCGGTGGCGAACGTGTGGCCAAGATGATCGTCCAGACGGGAGAAGTGATCTACCGCGACCAGAACGGCGACGCTGTCGGTAAGGTTATGTCCCACACTTTCCGGGTGCCACGCCAAGGAGCCGAGGGCGGTTTGAAGTACGAAAAGCGCGATGCGCAGACGTATTCAGCAGCCGAGCTTAAGGAAATAGAGCGGGCGGTCGTCAACGAATATCGCCGCGGCGCGGACACGCTCTATGGCGATGATGTCGAGGTCGGATCGGAACTGCCTGGCACCGTGCGCGGTCCGCTCACCCAGATCGACATGACGGCCTACTATGCGGGCGCCGTCGGTACGTCAGGCTACAAATCAACAAAGCTGCGCTGGAAGTACGGCCACTGGGGCCGCAATCAACCTCAAAACCTGCCCAACAATTACGATGCCAGCTACTACGGCGCCACGACCCTGCCATCGATCGGGCATCAGGACGCGAAGGTTGCGGTGAGCGAACTCGGCATGCCAGGGCCATACGACAACGGTCCCCAGCGCATCGGATTTATCGCAGGATCCGTCACCAACTGGATGGGCGACGATGCCGAGTTGAAGGAGCTAAGCGTCCGCCTGAAGCTGCCGGTCATCTTTGGGGACGTCACCTACACTGGCGGTCAGATCACCGGCAAACGCCGGGAGGATGACCACTATCTCGTCGACCTCGAAGTGTGGGCACGGAACCAGCTTGGACAGACCACAGCCTTAGGCAAAGCGGTGGTCGCTCTGCCTACGCGATAAGATGATTACAGACGTTCTTAGGGGAAGCTGGAATGTCGGATGGATCGGTCGAGCAGGGTGTTTACGAGGAAAATCGGCGTCTCGGCGTCGTTGGGCAGATAAGCCTGTGGTTGTCCGGACTGCTGCTTGTCGCGATCATGGTACTGATCATGTTCGGGCTCGCAGCCCGCAACATCTTCCACGTCTCGTTCGATATGGTCGACGAGTTCTCCGGTTACCTGTTGGTCGGAAGCTTCTTCATGAGCATGGCGGCCTGCCAGCTGGTGGGCGCGCTTTATCACGTCGATGTCATCCGTAACCGGCTATCAGACCTCGCGAACTGGCGTCTCGACATCCTGTTCAACGTTCTGGCATTCGGCGCAATAGCCTTGTTGGTCTGGTATCTGACTCGCTTCGGCTTCAACACCTACAAGTTTGGTGAACGCTCGCAGACAGTCGTCGGCACACCGCTCTGGATACCGCGCGTCGTCATGCCGATTGGAGCGGCGTTGCTTCTCTATGCATTTGCACGGTCTATCGTAGTCCTCCTGCGGTCGCGTCCAAGCGGAGATGCGTGATGGGAGTCGAGATCGGACTGATCCTCACCTTCGTTCTGTTTCTTGGCCTGCTCGCCTGGGGCATGCCAATCCCCTACGCCATTCTCCTGCCAGCACTTGCTTACCTCTGGATCCCCGGCGGTAAATGCTTTCAAGGCACTGGGCGTGGTCAGTTGGGCCAACCTCAACAGTTTCACCCTGACGGCCATACCGCTCTTCGTTCTGATAGCCGAACTTCTCGACAGCAGCGGACTGATCAAACGCGTTTTCCGAGGACTTTCTAAGCTGCTGGCAGCGCTCCCGGGTGGCCTCCTACAGACGAGCATGGCCGGATGCGCAGTGTTCGGCGCCATTGCCGGCTCCAGCATCACAACCGCGGCCGCCATAGGCGCAGCCGAACTGCCGCAATTGCAGGAGCGTGGATACGACACGCGGCTGTCCACCGGATCAATCGCCGCCGGCGGCACGCTTGGCATTCTGTTACCCCCGAGCCTGGCAATGGTGATTTACGCGACCTTCACCGAGACGTCTCTGGCAAAGCTCTTCATGGCGGGCATGCTGCCCGGCATCATTCTGACCCTGGTGTTCATGGCCTATATCGCTTATCGCGCAATCCGGGACCCCAATGTCGCACCTCGGCAACAGGGAGCAAAAAGCAGTGGGGAGTCGTGGATGCGCTGATCGACGTGTTTCCGGTGTTGGCGCTGACGTTCATCGTCATGTGGAGCATGTATGCGGGCTGGGCGACGCGACCGAGGCCGCGGCTGTTGGCTCGGCGCTGGCTATTGTGCTGTCGGTCATGTTCGGCGCATTCACCATGGCGTCGTTTCTAGCCACAATCCGCCGGACCGTCCTTACATCGGGCAGCATCCTGTTTTTGGTCTTCTCGGCCTATGTTTTCTCCCATACGTTAAGCTTCGGCGGCGTCGGCACCGCCATGACCAACTTCATCGTTGGTCTCGACCTAGAGCGCTGGCAGTTCATCCTGCTGCTGTTTGCCTTCTACATCGTACTGGGCTGCATGGTCGAAAGCCTCGGCATGATCGTGCTGACTGTCCCGATCATTTATCCGATGCTTGCGCCACGCGGCATTGACCCCGTCTGGTTCGGTATTCTCCTCGTCGTCTTTATCGAAATGGCGCAGATCCATCCACCGACGGGCCTCAACCTGTTCGTCATTCAGGGCATCGCGCGCGGGCAGTATGTCGATGTGGTCATGGGCGCGATCCCGTTTTTCTTCATCATGCTCGTTCTGGCAATCTGGATGGTGATCTGGCCGGACATGGCGCTTTGGCTGCCGGCTCAGATGTGAAGAAAAGTGTGGACTCGTCGCGTCAGTCAGCAAAGGCGTCGGTAATGGTCCTGGAGCGTATCATCCATACCCCGCTCACCCGGACCAGTTCATCCCGGTTGCGCCCCGCAAACGACACGCCAACGCCGGCGGGGCCTTTGCGCAGCACTGTGACATAGGAACTGGATGTTGCGGCATCTCCGTCGAGGTCAATCAGAACGTTGCTCATCAAATGCTGCCGGGGCGGCGCTCCAGGCGGCATCAGCCGAGCCAGAAGTGCTTCGATGTCCGCACGGCCGGCTGCATCGCCTGCAGGCGTGAAGAGCCGGCCATCCTGCGCAAAAAGCGCTGCTCGTGCTGTGTGGTCGGTGATGTCGGCGGTCAGGCAATAGGCGATCAGAAGGCGGTTGATCGCCGCTTCGTCGCTGAAACCCTGGACATTCGGAGCGTTGGTCATGGTTTTCGTGATCCAGTTTGAGGTGTGGTGAAGTTTAAAGTCGGTCAAAACGAGATGGGAGAGAGAAAATGAAAGCGTCAGGGAATGTACTGGCGACGATGTCGCTGGTCACGCTTGCCGCGGCTGCGCTGACTGCGTCGTCGCTGTCGGCGCTTAGCGCTGAGTATCGGATCTACACGGGAAATCCCGTTGAGAACGGTGCGGTCAGAGGCATGAAAGCCGCCATCGATCGAATAGACAAGGAAACCGGTGGGGACGTGCAGTTCAAGCTGTTCCTGGGCGGCCAGCTCCAGATTCAGACAAACGACATTACCCAGTCGGTTAGCGACGATGTACTGCCGGTCGCGGACGATCAGTCGTTCACGGGCACGGTGCCAGTCGGCGGCATCCTGCGCCTGCCCGGCTTGATCAGGACGGTCGACGAATACAAAAAGGCGCACGCGATCGTACGGCCATATCTGGAAGCGTCCTATGAGCGATACGGCGTGAAGGTGCTTGGCGATTTTCGGTTCCCGCCAATCGTCGTGTGGGGACGTCAGGACGACCTGACATCCCTTGCAAGCCTGGCCGGCAAGAAAATACGCGTGGGTTCCGAGGTAATCGGCGCGTTTGTCGAAAAGGCCGGTGGCTCGCCGATGACAATCCAATTCAATGAGACGGCCACGGCTCTCGATCGGGGGATGGTAGACGGTATTGCCACCGCTGCAGGCGGCGGCGGGTGGGCACTGCGAGACTATCTCAAGTCGACCTACCAGATACCGCTCAGCTACTCGAACACGTACATTATTAAGAATGACGGGTTCCTTGAGAGTGTCGGCGCTGAAAATGCCGAGAAGGTAACGCGCATTTTCTCCGAGGAGAGGCTGCGGCGTCCGAGCAGACTGACAAAGAGGAAGGCGAAATTCTCCAGAAGATGCAGGAAGGCGGTGTGACCGTCCACCCGGCGTCGGCCGAAGAGATAGCCCGCATGCAGGCAGATATGGTCGCTTACTGGGACCAATGGGCTAGTGCCCGCGGCGCTGATGTCGTCGAGGCGCTCGGCAAAGTCCGCACGGCCTTGGATCGGTAAGAACCGATCATTCCGGGCGGGCGGGTCGACCGCTCGGAAGCTAGTCCGACGATGTTCCGTCGGACTAGCTGCCTCCTCGGAGAGCCCGACCATCGCGCGGTCCGCTATGCGCCTGACTTCTCCAACTCCGCGATGTAATCCACCACGTGGTAGCCCGTCTTGCCCCAGGTAGTAACGCCGCAGACATGCATTACGACCATGCAGCCCTCGGCGAGTTCGCCGCTGGTCATGCCAGCCTTCCACGCAGCGCGACCATGGTTTTTGGCACCGTCGAGATTGCCCGTGACGATATCCAGCAGCGTGTAAAGCAGTTCCTTAGTTTTGGTGTCGAGGTGAGCGCCCATGTCGGGCGTGCGGTAGACGGCTTCGCGAAACCGTAGGTAGCCGTCGAAATGGTGCGGCAGATATTGCATCATGGCGCGAATTGGTTCGGGCAGATTGCCCAATGTCTCCATGAAATGAGCCTTGCCCTTTTCCACGGCTTCCGTTGCCTCGTTGTCCACAGTAGTCCTCCTCTTCTCGACTAAAATTCGTAAGGCGGGCCAAAGTCATTTTGTGCCCTGCCGACCCTCCACGGCGCCGAACGGATAGGACATGCTGCCCATCCGGACCGAGATCGTGCGCGCGCCCTGATGCAAGTGGGCAGCATGGGTGTGCTCGTCCTCGGCGCGCAGATGCTGTTCGGGGAAGACGAGGCTGAGCGCGCCGATGGCGTCACCGTCGCTTCCGATGATGGGCACCGCGATCGTCGCGATCCCCACCGTCGTCTCGTTGCGCTGAACATCGTAGCCACGTGCATGCGAGGCATGGATCGTCTTTCGCAAGGCGACCGGATCGACCGTCGTGAAGGGCGTCACAGGGTCAAGCTGACGCGACCCAAGCATTCGGTCGAGATCGCCGTCGGGGACATATCCCATGAGAATGTGACCCGCCGACGAGCCGTGCCAAGGAAGCCATCGTCCTGCACGAAAACCGGTATCGAAGAATTGGGGGCCTTCGACGCCGATCAGGTAGAGGATTTCGTCGCCGTCACGTACCGAGAGGCGCGCGCTGTGTCCCGAATCGCGCACGATCCCGTGCATGACCGGCAGTGCCTCTCGCGTCAGCGGATCGAAGTTGACGAACCGCGCGCCCAAGGCAAAGGCGCGCATGCCGACCGCATAGCGCCGGGTGTTAGCATCCTGCACGACCAGGCCGTGATTTCGCAGCGTGGCGAGGATCTTAGAGACCTGGCTCTTGGGCAGGTTCACCTGCTCTGCAAGCTCCATCACGCCAAGGCTTTTTTGATCAGCCATGAAAGTCATCAGCACCCGCATCGCTGAGTCGAGCGACTTCACCAGACCTCTCCTGACCACTTGTTCGGCAAAGACACCATCCCGCGAGCCGCTTAGCGCATCTGGCCCGGCAGCCAGAGCACCAGTTGCGGGAAGAGGCAAAGCATCGCGACGACGAACAGATGCGCGAAGATGTGCGGCCAGAGCCCAGAGAAGACTTCGCCAAGCGGACGTTTGGTGTACTTGGCTACGACGAAAGCGTTCAGGCCGAGCGGTGGAGTGACGAGACCGATTTCGGCCATGACGATGACCACCACACCGAACCACACAGGATCGTAGCCGAGCGACACCATCAATGGCAGCAAGACTGGAACCGTCAGGATCAGGATCGCCGCCTGATCCATAAAGCAACCCAGTACGAAATAGAGGGCCAGCACGAACAGCAGCACAAGCGTTGGCGAAAGCCCCTGTGTGTCGACAAAGCCGATCAGGTCTTGCGTAACCTGGGTCAGCGTAAAGAAGTATCCGAAGAACTTCGCACCCATCAGGATTAGGAAGATCATACAGGTCGTTGCAGCGGCGCGAGTTACTGCCTGTGTGACCGCGGCAAACGACAGTTTGCCGTATGCAAGGCATATCAGGAGGGCCCCAAGCGCACCCAGCGCCGACGCCTCGGTCGGCGTCGCGACACCCATGTAGATGACACCAGTGACCGCAATGAAGAGCAGGAGGACAGGTCCGGCAACCTTCAGCGAGGCGAATTTCTCGCCCATCGTGTAGGCGGGACCGCGCGGAGCGGATGCCGGCCGCCGCAACGCAAGCAGATAGACGGTCAGCGCGATTGCAATCGTAACGACAATCCCCGGCACCACGCCGCCGATCAGAAGGTCGCCGATATTCTGGTCTGCGATGATCGCATAAAGGACAAGCGCGATCGATGGCGGGATCAGCATCGCCAGCGTGCCGGAAATGGCGACGACACCCGTCGCCATCTTAGGCTCGTAGCCCCGCTCGAGCATTGCTGGGACGCTGGTCGCCGAAAGTGTGGCCGCCGACGCAGTACTCGATCCGCAGATTGCACCGAAGCCTGCACCGGCGATCGCAGTGGCGATGCCCAGTCCGCCCCGTGTGCGGCCGACCCACGTGGCAGCTGCGGCGAAGAGCGAGTTCGCGACCCCCGACAGGATGACGAACTCCGCCATCAGGATGAACATCGGCACAGTGATGAGCTCAAACGACGAGGCCGAGGCCAGAGGGGTCGTCGACAGGTAGCCGACCAGCAACCCCGTTCCGCCGAACAGCCAGAGCCCGAAGGCCCCCGCAATAAGCATGGCGAACCCGACCGGCATGCCGATGGCGAGCAGGGCGAAGAGGGCCAAGGTACCGAGAAGCGCAGTCATAGCGGCTCGACCTCCCGATGACCTGAACGGGTTCGTTCAACGGATTCGCCCGGCGTGGCAGGATCGTTCGCAACCAACGCTCGGACTAGCGCGATCAGGTCGAGCGCAAGTCGCAGGGCGAGCATAAAGAAACCGACCGTGACGATGGCGGCGGGTATCCAGGTCGGCCATCGAACCACGCCGGCGATGATTTCGTTTTTAGCCCATCTCTGTTCTGCGTCGATGGCAGAGAGCCAGACGATCCAGGCAGCCATCGGCAAAGTCAAAATGGCAATCGCCATCCGAACGACCCGCTGCCAGTGATCGGCGAAGCGAAGGTATAGAATGTCAACCGAAATATGAGTGTTTCGGCTGAACGTGGCGGACAGCGCCAGGAAGAAGGCCAGCGGAACCAGATTGAGTCCGATGAGGTCGTATGACCAGCTGAACGGGCGATGCATTAAATAACGCATGAACACGTCGGCCGAAACGATCATCATAATGATGAGGGTCGCCGCCCCTGCTAGTTTCAGCAGGAATTCCTCGATCGCCGCGACTGCACGGTTGAACTTGATCAGAGTCATGTCGCGAAGCTCAGCCGCCCTTGCCAAGGGCTGAGAGGTAGCTGCCCAAGATCTGCGTGCCGGGCATTCCCTGACGGTCCATTCCTTCAGCCCACTGGCGGCTGACATTCTCGAGCTTTGCCGTGACCTCCTTGGAGAGGTCGGGCGAAAGCTCGACGCTGGACACGCCCGCAGCCTGCAGGCGGTCGATGGCCTCGCCGCGATCGTCGGCGTCGAGAGCCTCGCACGCATGACGCATCGTATCATCCGCAACCTCGAGGAAGATTGGCTTCAGGTCTTCCGGAAGGCTTTCCCACGCTGCGTCGGATATCGAATAAGTGGTTGCAAAACCGCCGAAATTCGCGCCCTTCGTCGTTGCCTTGAGTACTTCGGACAGCCGAAAATCGATCATCGCCTGCAACGGGAACACTGCACCGTCGAGTGTACCACGGCTTAGTGACTCGTAGACTTCGACGCCGCTCATTCGAACCGGAACCGCGCCAAGCGCCGTGATCGTCTGGTCCTGGGCTGTGCCGCCCGAGCGCAGCTTCAGGCCCGCGAGTTCTGTGACATGCGAAATCGGGTTCTTTGTGACGATTTGATAGGGTGCCAACATGAAGACGATCAGCGGCCTGATGCCGTTGGCCTTGAAGTCCCGCTCGGCGATCGGTCCTTCATGCGCGACCTTCCAATAGGCCGCCATGCCCTCGCATGAATTCGAATAGGTCCCGGGCAATTCGGCAACCGCCGATAGCGGCATCTTTTCAGGTGCATAGGATGGGGCGACCAGGCCGATATCCGCAACGCGCTGCTGGGTCAGTGTCAGCATGTCGCGGGCCTTACCCAACTGCTCGGCTGGAAAATACTGAAACGTAACGCGCCCGCCGGCCCGCTCCTGCACCTTATCCATGAAGTATTGGATGGTGTACTGCCGGGTCAGCGAGCTAGGGGCGTAGTGATCTGCAACGCGAAGGGTCATGCTTTCCTGTGCCGAGGCAGCGGTAAACGCACATGGGGCGAGAAGGGCCATGGTGCTTGCAAGCAGGATTGATTTCATCTGCCTGTCCTCACTTGTGCGCTAATTGTGTGCGGAAGGCGTCCAGCACTGCGGTGCCCTTTCGGCCTCGGCTGTCGAGTTCCTCCGCCCATTGCTTGGCAACGCCTGCAAGCGCGCCATCAACCTTGGCACGGTCACCATCCGGCAGAGCCACCAGTGTGACGCCGCCGTCCTCCATCTTTTTCATGTCCGCAGGAACGGATGCGTCGATCTTCGCGCAGGCGGCTTGAGTAGCCTTCTCCCCCGCCTCGTCCATGGCCGTGCGGACGTCCTCGGGCAAGGATTTCCACTTGTCGAGGCTGATCCCATAGGTGATGACGCCGCTACCGAAGTTTTCTCCCTTGGTCGCAAACTTCGCATATTCAGTCGCGCGGTAGGATAATGCCGTGCCATAGCCCATGAGCCCACCGTCGATGGTGCCACGTGAAAGCGACTCGTAAAGCTCGCTCGTGCCGACACGGATCGGCACTGCTCTCACTGCACGCACGGCAAGATCCTTTGCGCCGCCCGTCGCATAAAGCTTCTGCCCCTCGAAACCGCCGATCTCGCTTACGGGTTTGGTGCTGAAGAGCTGATACGGAGGCAGGACGAGAGCCAGCAGCAGGTGAATGCCATTAGGCTCGAATTCTTCGTCCCTCAGAATGCCTTCACGCGCCAGTTTCCAAAAAGCGCGAGTTCCCTGGCAGCCTTCGGTGAAAGATCCGGGCAGCTCTGCCACGGCCGAAAGCGGAAACTTTTCCGGCACCAACGGTGGCACAATCACACCCACATCGACGACACCACTCTGCGTCAGTGACAGGAAGTCCGGTCCCTTTCCGAGCTGCGAAGCTGGAAAATAACTCAGGCTTACGCGATCGCCGAGCCGTGCCTGAACTTCTTCCATCCAGGGCTTCACCAACGCCTCGGCCATATAGTGACCCTGCGGGTAGACATCGCCTACGCGCAGGGAAACCGAAGATTGGGCTAGTGCGGGGGTATGTGGCGCCCAAGCCAAAGCAATAGCGCCGAAAATTATAGTCGCGCGAAGTACCTGCATGATCTCCCCCCAAAGATAAGTTTCTTATTGAGAAACTATGTTCTTTTTAGAGATACATAGTTTTCTTGGCGGGTCAACATTGATGGGGCTTTAACAGACCTCCGCCAAAGATCGCCGGCTTGAGGTTCGGGATTGTCACCAGCCAGAGAGCTTTCAGCGGCGGAGATCCGAGAGAACGAGCGGCCCATTCCAGGCGACGGTCGAAGCTGTAGAGCGACGCTGTGAGGATCATAACCACGTAGGGGATGGCGATGATCGAATGCGCCGCGACCAATGCTCCGGTAGTGCCGAGGATGCGCAGTCTCACATAGAGAAAATACAGACCTACCGCGATAATGATCTTGGGGAGTATCGGTGGGCTCATCACCAGAATACGCAATGCCGTCTTTCCGAAGAAGCGATACCGGACAAGCGCAACGGAGATCGCAAATCCGATGATCAACGACAGTATAGCAGTGAAGAAAGCCACCACGACGCTGATCCGGGTCGCCTTCATCCAAATCGGATCGTTGAGATAGGCCTCGTACCATCGCAGCGAAAGCGAGGTTGGCGGGAAGCTCAACATCTCCGTGGGGTTGAAGGAAACCGCAAAGATGATCAGGATCGGTGCTATCAGGATGCCGAGTACAATGCAGGAGAATGCGGTGAGCGCCACGGACGCCACGTCGAACCTTTTGCCTCTTGTCATCTTGCCCCTCCCCAAAGACGTTCAAAATCGAGAAAACGGTTGGCCCCCAGTTGCAACGCGCCGGTGACCAGCAGCAGGATTACGGACAAGGTAGCGGCAAACGTCCAGTCCATCGCCTCGTTGATCTGAATGGCGATCATAAGTGGCAACGTCGTTTGATCGGGACCACCCAGCATCGCCGGCGTGATATACATGCCGATACCCAGCATGAAGACGATATAGCAGCCGGCAAGAATTCCTGGACGCGTCAAAGGAAAGAATACGTGCCGGAACGACGCCCATGGGCTTGCCCCCAGATTTTGGGCACCGAGCGTTAGATTGCGGTCGATGCCATTCATCACCGAATAGATAGACAGGATCATGTACGGCAGCAGATAGTAGGCGAGAGCGAAGATCACAGCCGTATGCGTGCCAATAAAGGCAATCGGGGTATCTATCAGTCCCCAATCCGTGAGAGTTGTGTTCACGATCCCCCGCCGACCCAGTATGACGAGCCACGCATAGGTGCACACGAGACCGGACGACCAGAAGGGAACTAGAACGAAGGCCATCATCATGATGGCCCAATTTTTCTGCAGCTTCGTCAACCAGTAGGCGACCGCATAGCCGCAGAAAAGTGTGATGGAAAGTGTAATGAGACCGAGGATGCCGGTATAGGCGAGAACCGCCCAATAGGCGGGTTCTTCCAGGAATATCTCAAAACCCGCGAGCGTGAACGTTCCGTTGTCAGTGACGCTCTGCCAGAAGATGCGGCCCAGAGGATATCCAAAGAACAAGGCATAAAAGACGATCACCGGCCAGATAAAGGTCGGGAAGCTTCCCTTGTCGCGCTTCTTTCGAGTGCTCTCCGTGGCACGGAGAGGCGCGGCAGCGCCTGTCCCCTTAACGCTTGATACGGAACTGGCCATGATCAGCGCACTGCCAACCGTGCCCAGCCGCGTGCGATGTCTTGGCGATGTCTTGGCGATGTTCGCCCATCCAGACCGAGTTCGACAACCGCCCCTGCTCGGCGATGGAGGGGCTACCCGGCAGGAGAGGAACGATTTCTTCCGGGACGAAAGCATATGCGTCGCTGTTTATGGGGCCGTAATTCAGCGGTTCTGCCAATCTAGCGACAATTTCCGGCTGGCATGCCCAGCTGAGGAAATTCATTGCCGCCCCGGCATTGGCTGCACCCTTTGGAATTGCAAGGTACTGCGCGTAGCGAAGATGCTGGTTCCACTGGATCGCCACCGGCACACCGCTCTTGATAAGCGGCACAACGCGACCATTGGGGATAATGATCATATCGACTTCACCATCAGCGAAGAATTGCACCACCTGTGCGTAACCATCCGAAAATGTGATGTCGTTTCCCAACTCCGCGATCTTTGCGAAGCTTGCTTCGATGTCGAATGGATAGAGATTTTCAAGGTCTGGGTTGATGGCCTGTGTTGCCTGCTCGGTCGGCGGATTCGTTGCGCCGATGGAACCACGCTTGCCCGGAAACGCGTTTGTATCCCAGAAGTCGCTCCAATCCTTAGGCCCTTCCGGATAAGTCTCTGTATTGTAAGCCAGAACCATTGCCCACTGGATCGTCGGGAATGCGTATTCGTGGCGCACTTCCTCTGGAATGCCGGTAGTGCAACTCTCGGGAAGAGCGGACCAATCGATCGGCTCCAGAAGCCCATCGCCAGCAAGCGCGTTAAGCGAGTGCGCCGTAAGGTCCACCAAATTCGCCTCGACGTTACCGGACTGGATCATTACCCTCAGATTGGCGAAGTTGTAGCCGGCAGCTTCCGTGAGGTTCACGCCGGTCTCCGCAGCATACGGCTTGAACCAATGCGTGCTTTGCGCTTCCTGGTAGCTGCCTCCCAGTGAAAGGACGACAAGATTGTCATTGCCTTGAGCCAAGGCGGCGATCGTGCCGAGTGCCGTGAAGCCGCAGAGTGTAGCGGCAAGAATAGTGTTTTTCATTTTCATTCCCCTTTTTTTCCTTGTTATTCAGGCGATAAAGCCGGTTCTCGCGGTTTCACCCGGATTAGGATCGAGTATCCGGGCATTCTGTGGTTCAAAGCCGACATGCAAACCGGTGGCGACCTTATGGTCGATGCCGATACCGCGATTGGGTCGGCGGACCTTCAGGGGCGTGCCGTCCTGCAGACGCACGGCGTAAATCACGCTCTCTCCAAGATAGATTTCTGAAATGAGCGTGCAGGGCAGCGAGTTGGCTCCTGCCCCGTTGGCGTCCGACAGCCTGAGAAGTTCAGGGCGAACAAAAATCGTTGCGGGCTGGTCAGCGTTCAGATCAGGCTGGCCGGACACTGACAGTTTTCCATTCCCGACGGCAATGACCGTATTGCCGCCTTCCCTTCCAGCGAACCGACCGTCGAGGAAGTTCGATTCTCCGATGAAGTGGGCGGTGAACCTGTTGCCCGGGCGCTCATAGGTTTCGCGCGGGGATCCGAGGCTGGCGATGCGTCCGTCTCCCATAACGGCGATGTCGTCGGACATCGTCAACGCCTCCTCCTGATCGTGGGTCACATAGACGACGGTCAGCCCGAGTTCCTGCTGTATGCGTTTGATCTCCTCCTGCATCTGAAGCCGGAGACGGCGATCGAGGGCGCCGAGTGGCTCATCCATCAATACAAGCGAAGGGGAGAAGACGAGGGCTCGCGCCAATGCAACGCGCTGCTGCTGCCCGCCGGACAATTGATGAGGATAACGGCCGCCGAAATCTTCGAGCCCCACGAGACCGAGAAACTCCATGGAGCGCTCGTGCATTTACACCTTGCCGACGCGACGCATTTTCAGCGCGAAACCGACATTCTCGGCCACCGTCAGGTGGGAAAAAGCGCGTAGTTCTGAAATACCATGCCGATGTCGCGCTTGTGAGCGGGCAGATCGGTCACGTCACGATCGTTGATGCAAATTGCTCCGGCGCTCGGCTCGATGAAGCCTGCGATCATCATCAGGGTCGTCGTCTTGCCCGAGCCCGAAGGCCCGAGCAACGTCAGGAAGCGTCCCGGCGCGAGGTCCAGACTGACGCTCCGCAAGGCATTAGCCGCTCCATAGCTCTTTTCGAGGTTGCGCAGCGAAAGCGACGCGCCCCCGGACATGGGCCCCTTTTCCTCACCCGCCATATTCAGGCAACCTCAGCCGTCTTTGGAGCCAGCACGCGTCCTGATGTAAGACAGCAGATACTCCAGCTCACCTTTGCGATCGGGATCGGCTAGAACGGCGAGTGACCGGGTATCGTTAATCTCTGTGATAAATTCCAACGCCGTGGCAAGATCCTCACTCAATTCCAGGCCGAGCGCTTCGTCCCGTTGCTACATCCAGGCCTCGGGACCACCGCTGTCTTAGGCAGGCAGCTCTCTCCGCTCCGATGCAGCAGGGATAACGCGTGCCCGGCCTGGGAGAACGCCGCTCTTCCAGCCGTGACTCATGCTCCCAGGGAATATTGAGGTCGTATTCGTACAAAAACCGCTGACCTTTGTGCAGCTTCAGATCGTCGAGCGCGATGTCGGCGGATTCGGCGTTCAATTCCCAAGAGCCGTAGCAAACCGTATGCACGATGAACTGATAGAGATGGATGCCATCGCCTCCCATCGCGACCTGCAGAACACCGTGAAACTCCCTCAAGGACCGCGACGCTTTCGGGACAGCAAATACGGCCGAGGACGCTGTACGGCGCAACTTATCGGAAACCTTCGGTCGGATGGCGGAGCGGACGATCCAGCGCAACATGGACGTGCAGCCGACGCTGGAGATCCGTCCCGGCTGAAAGGTCAACATTATCGTCGATCAGGACATCGCCTTCCCGGAAGCCCATCGAAGATCCGCCGCCGCCTCACTGACGAAGTCGAGTCGGCCGGCTCGATGCACGCCGCCGCTATGCTTGTTGCAATTGCGCAACTTATCTGGAGAAAGTGCCGCCCGCGTGGGAACCTGCCAGATTCATCGGCGACGTGCTGAGTGGGAAGGCGGCCAATAAAATCAAACACTAAAGATGACAATGGTGCCCAACTTTTGGCGCGGAAAGCTAGAACTAATCTAAATCATTGCCATTGCAGGGATTTTCTCAATCCATTACGCCGTTGCGGTCCTCTGCCGGGCAGGGGCGCGTCGTCGTATCCTTGCTGTTGTGGTTCGCGTGGACAGGCTCAAACTCGCAAAACTGATCGGTGCTTTCGTCAAGGTGCGGCCGCGTTTGGAAGCGGTGGCGCAGGCGCGCACCGGTTGCCGGGCGACGGCCGAGGATCTGATCCAGGATGCGTGGCTGAAGCTGGAAAGCACGCAGCTCGACGGTCAAATCGACAACCCAGCGGTTTCATTACCCAGGTCGCGAGCACGACCATCGCCGGGCATTTGCGCAAGGAACGCCGCCGCAGCGAGATCGACCTGGAACTCAGCGGCCTGCTGTGGGAGAACGTAGACGAGGCTTCACCCGAACGGGTACTGATCGGTCGCGAGAGGCTGTCCTCCGTTTGCGCCGCGCTCGACGAGCTGGCGCCCAGGACACGTCAGATATTCCTGATGAACAGGGTCGAGCAGATCCCGCATCGCCGCATCGCCGAAAGCCTCGGCATCACGGAAGAAGCGGTCTACTACCACATCCGTCGGGCGCTGGAGCGGCTGGCCGAGCTCCGCGACGAACTAGCGGACTGAATTTTCAGCAATCTCTTTAGGCAAAGGGCGCTCTCACGCGTCTATAAGGTAGAAGCGCTCGAGTCTGAGTGCCTCCACTGATCAAACTCTATTGCGCCAAGTGAATGAAAGACGCCGATAAACGCCCTGACATAGACCGCCGGATCGCACTCGATGCGCGTGACTGGATCGTGCGTTTGACGTCCGGCAATGTCAGCGATGCGGAACTGCAGCGCTTCAAGGCGTGGCGCGATCGGTCGCCGAAGCACAACCAGGCTTTCGAGCGCGAACGGGTGTTCTGGCAACAATTGCAGGTACTCGACGGCAAATCCGACGGTATGCCGCCCTTTCGACACCCGGCACGCCAACGGCGCGGCTTGATCGGGCGGCGCGACTTCCTTATCGGGGGCGGCGCTGCGGTTACGGCGGCGGCCGCCGTGATCGCCATGCCCCGATTGCAATTGCTTTGGGATGCAGATTTCAAGACCGCCGTGGGTGAGCAGGCGGACGTCTCGCTGCCCGACGGCTCGCTTGTGACGCTCAACACTGACAGTGCGATTGCAGTGGATTTCCAGCCTCAACTACGGCTCGTCAGGCTTCTGAAAGGTGAGGCCGAATTTAAGGTCCGTTACGATCCGTCCTCGCTGTTTCGTGTCGCCACATTGGACGGCAACAGCGATGCGCTCGGCACGACGTTCTCGGTGAGGTCGTTGGAAAATGTGGCGACGATCACCGTGCAGGAAGGTCGTGTGCGCGTGGCCGGTCCTGCAGCCCCAACCGATGTCGCCGAGGCCCGGGCCGGCCAGGTCGAGGTGCTGACGAGCCAGCAAACGAGCTACGTCGCCGGCGAGCACCCCTTGCCGGTTTCCGCCGTCGACACCGAGGTCGTCCTGGCGTGGCGAAATGGCCGGGTGATTTTCGAGGGTCGGCCGTTCTCGGCAGCGATCGCCGAACTTGGCCGATATGTCCCCGAGCGGATCGTGCTTGGCCCCGGCGCAAAGCCGAATGTCCCCGTGAGCGCCATGTTCTCAACACGGAGTGCGTTCGATGCCATGCAGGCTCTCGCGAAGACGCAAGGTCTGGTGGCGCGCCGGGTTCCGGGCGTGGTGATCCTCATCACCTGACCCCCGCCCAAACTTTTTCAAAAAAGTTGCGATTCCGTCTTTAGGCAAAATGCCCTCTCACGCGTCAATGTGGTGAAGGGACCTGGCACAGAACTACCCACGCCCTTCGAATGGGGGCCCGCATGGGCTGATCTATGAAGAGGGTTTGGGGTTCAATGAACGACGCAAGTGCAGGACAGACCATCGGCCGGCGGGCTCACTGCCATCTGCTGACGACGCTCATGATGAGTTCCGCGCTTTGCCTCGGCACCATCCCCTCTCTTCTCCCGATCGCGGAGGCCGTCGCGCAGACGGCGCGCACGCACAGCTTCAACATCCCGAGTCAGCCCCTGAACCGGGCTCTGCGCAGTCTCTCCGACCAGACGGGCGTGCAGATCGCCTATCAGACGTCGGTCGCTGCGGGCACCACGGCGCCGCCCGTCTCCGGCACGATGTCGACTGAACAGGCGCTGGCGCAACTGCTGTCGAACTCCGGCCTGCGTTACAGCTTCACCAACGCCAACACGGTGACGATCCTCAGCGCGGCAACTTCGACCGAGGGCGGCAGCATCAGCGCTGATGGCTCGCTAGTGCTCGACACGGTTACCGTTCAGGGTGAGAGCGCACGGGGTCCCGTCAACGGAGTGGTCGCTACGCTGACAGCGGCAGGAACAAAAACAGACACTCCGATTATCGAAGTCCCCCAGACGGTGAACGTCATCGGGCGCGAAGAACTTGAAACACGCGAGGTACGTTCGGTCGACCAAGCGGTAGTCTACACGCCTGGCGTCAGCGCCGCCGCTTTTCGCGGTAGCCAAGCTTCAGACGATTTCTACCTCAGGGGATTTAGCGCTACCAGCAATCAAGTCTGGAACGGTATCAGGGCATCGGCCGGTGGTTTCGCCAATCCGAAGACCGAACCTTACGGTCTTGAGCGGGTCGAAATTCTAAAAGGTCCGGCATCGCTATTGCTCGGACAATCCTATCCAGGTGGAGTCGTGAACCTCGTCAGTAAGCAGCCCACCGATGTCCCGGTCCGTGAGGTCGTCCTCCAAACAGGAAGCTACGGCCGGTTGCAAGGTGCGTTCGATCTCGGCGGGCCGATCGATCCAAGCGGCCAACTCTCCTATCGCTTGGTCGGTTTAGCCAACAGCGTCGGCACGATCACCGACAATAGCGATGATAACAAGAGATACTACATCGCACCGTCGTTCAAATGGAGCCCAGATAACGATACGAACCTCAGGGTTTACGGTCTTGCACAGCGCGATACGGGCGACGAGATGTGGGCACAATATTTCCCGTCCATAGGAACCTTATATCCTAATAGAAACGGTAAGATCCAACGCTCATTGAATGTCGGCGAACCGTCTTTCGACAAGTATGTTTCCGACCGCCAAGCAGTCGGCTATGAATTCGATCATCGGTTCAACGATACGTGGCGCTTCCGCCAGAACGTCCAATATCAGCATACAAAGTTGAGCGTCGATAAACTCGTCGGCATTTCACTCTCAAGCGATCAGCGAACATTCACGCGGAATGTCAATTTTAATTTCACTGAGCTTGACGAGATCGCTGCCGACAACAATTTCGAGGCGCGATTTGCGACCGGCTCGATTGAGCATACGGCACTGTTCGGCTTCGATTACAGGCATATCGACTACAGTACAATCGGTCGATCCCGCTCGGCACCTTCGATTGATCTCTTCAATCCGACTTACGGCTACTCGATTACCCGCCCAGCCACCTATACCACGCACACACACCAGTCTGGCAGTCAGTACGGGCTGTATGCGCAGGATCAGATGCGGTTCAGTAACTTCATCCTGACCGCTGGACTCCGTCAGGACTGGTCGCATTTGTCGACCGACAACTTGCTACGCAGCACCACCGTCGACCAAGATGATCGCGCTACGACAGGACGTCTTGGCCTCACCTATCTTTTCGAAAATGGAATCGCCCCATACGCCAGCTATTCGACGTCGTTTCTGCCTACTTCCGGCACCGACTACTACGGGAGCGCCTTTAGGCCAACGACCGGCGAGCAGTTTGAGGTTGGCGTAAAATACCAGCCGGTTGGTTGGGCAACACTGTTCACCATGTCCGCCTATAATCTGGATCAGAATAACATCACCACGACCGACCCTGATCACACGGGTTACTCAATCCAGACCGGCAAGGTGCGCATTCGTGGCTTTGAGGCGGAACTCAAGACCACCGTTGCCGACAACTGGAACATAATCGCCGGATATACATATGCGGACTCAGAGGTTCGGAGCAGTAACAACGGTACGACCGGCAATGAGATGATTTATGTCCCCCGCCATCAGGTGAACCTCTGGAGTGACTATACATTCACCAGCGGTGCTTTGGAGGGACTGACCGTTGGCGCCGGAGCTCGATACAATTCATCCTATTTCAGCGATGCCGCCAATACACTCGAGATGAAAGATCGCATCTTGGTCGACGCCTCACTCAAATACGATCTGGGTGTGATCTCGAATGAGCTCAAGGACGCGCAGCTCACGATTAATGCGACCAACCTTTTCGACAAGGGGTATGTCAGCGCTTGCCAGTCTGCGGCGATGTGCTTCTACGGCGAAGGTCGAGCTGTCACAGCCTCCCTTCGATACAAGTGGTGAGCTGTTGATGACGTTCTTCTACCCGTTCGATCGGCGTTTCGTTCGGCTCCACCTCTCGATTTTCGGCTTCTTGGCGATACTCGGTTTCTCTCAAAGCTCTGCGGCGCTGGCGCAGCCAATCATGCTTGTCGACGCCGCGCAAAACACCGTGGTGCTTGACAGGCCGGCACGGCGCCTCGTGCTCGGCTGGAGTCAGGATCTTACCTATCTCGCTTTGCTGGAGCGGGATCCGATATCGAAAGTAATCGGATGGTCGTCGCCGGCAAGTCTCGACGCCGGCTTGCGCCAAGCATTTGAACAGCGATTTCCCGCCATCAAAGATGTGGCTGTCGTCGGGCAGGGCTGGGGTGAGTTGAGCCTTGAGGCCGTGATCAGGCTGGACGCCGACCTGATCGTTCTGCCGATGGCGGATGGCAAATGGACCGCCGTTGCCGACCGCCTTCGGAAAATAGGCATCCCGGTAATATTCTTATCAAGTGCTGCGACCCGTGACCGGCCGCTAGACGATTCGACAGCATTTTCGATTAGATTGTTGGGCAAGGCGATTGGCGCGTCCGAAAAGGCGGAGCGGTATGTTGAGGTATATGAGCAACATTATCGCAAGCTTGTTGAAAAAGTACCAACCAACGAGAAACGGCCGGCGGTGCTATTCGAGGGCCACGCCGGTCCGGTTTGCTGCGCCTCGTTCGGCAAGGCCGGACAACCCTTCGATGCTGTGGCGATCGCTGGTGGGCGGAACATCGCCTATGACGTGATCTCCGGAAGCTATGGACAACTCAGTGCTGAATACGTTGTTTCGCAAGATCCCGAAATATACATAGGCACGGGTGGCCCGCATATGCGGGCCCGCGGCGGGCTTGTGATTGGCGCCGGCATCTCCCGAGATGACGCGCTTGCGAGTCTGCGAGAGATTCTCTCCCGGCCGGGTTTTTCAGCACTCACCGCTGTCAAGACCGGAAATGCCCATGCGATTTCCCACCAACTCTGGAACTCGCCTCTCAGCATTGTCGCGCTCGAGGCGATAGCGACTTGGATCCATCCAAGATTTTATGCCGACGTAAACCCCGAACAGACACTGAGCGACATTAATCGTAATTTCCTCGCCGTGCCACTTGAGGGAACATTCTGGATCACGGAGTCGAAAACCCTTTCGGTCGATGGTCCGGAATGAAGGGAGGATTTTTCACGGAGGGGCTGATTAAGAGCCCCCCGACACAATGCCGTCGGGAAGCCGTTGTCGCCGCCTATCATCGGCAGAGCCTGCGGCGCATCGCAATCGTGGTCGTACTCGTCGCGGTGCTTATCGCATCGTTCCTCGTTGACCTCGCCATGGGTCCGTCGAGCCTCGGCCTGATCGATACGCTACACGCGATCCTATTGCCGGCTGAGGCGTCTCGCGCGGCGTCTGTCATCGTCTGGGATGTTCGCATGCCCGCGGCGATCATGGCCGTGCTGGTCGGCGTGGCGTTGTCGCTTGCCGGTGCGGAAATGCAGACCATCCTCAACAACCCGTTGGCGAGCCCCTTCACGCTCGGTGTTTCCTCCGCCG
>JAFAGL010000123.1 GCA_023422735.1 Pseudomonadota bacterium | reverse complement strand
CGCTGGAAATATCGGGAGCAAACCAGGAGGTTGCTTATACCGATGGTTTCGGCAACGAAACCTGCCTCCTGAGCGTCGGGAGCCATCAGACGAATGTTTCCATTACCGCGCAAGGAAGAGTGGAAACGACGGATTGCTCGGGTGTGACTGGGCCACATCGTGGACATGTGCCACTGTGGTTATTTCAGCAAGAGACTGAACTCAGCCGTTCGGGGCCCGCGATAGCAGCGCTGTCGCGGGAAATCGGCCCGGGAGACACGCTTTCTCGGATGCATGCGCTTCTTCATCTGATCGTTGATCGGATTGAGTATCGCAAAGACGTTACCGATACGATGACTACGGCCGAAGACGCGGCGGCAAGCGGCGCGGGCGTCTGTCAAGATCAGGCACACATCTTCATCTCTACCGCTCGGCTCTTGGGAGTTCCCGCCCGCTACGTAAGCGGATATGTGTGCGTACCGGAAAACTACGAAACAGCCAGTCATGCTTGGGCGGAAGCTTACCTCGACGGACTTGGATGGGTGGCCTTTGATCCGGCTAACGGAATATCGCCGGATGATCGATATGTGAGGCTCGCAATCGGTAGAGACTACCGGGACGCCGCACCTATTTCCGGCTTGAGGCTCGGTGAAACCGGCGAACGGCTTGAAGTTCACGTCACAGTCGAGCAGTAATCCAACCGACTTTCGATGGATACTGATTTGCGATGACTTATTGCGTAGGACTGAGAATCGATCGCGGCCTTGTTTTCATGTCCGATACCCGGACCAATGCGGGCATCGATAACATCTCCACGTTCCGCAAAATGCACGTCTGGGAAGAACCAGGTGAGCGGGTCATCGTCTTGATGGCAGCTGGAAATCTCGCGACAACCCAAGCCGTGGTCAGTCTTCTCGACGAGCGATCAAAAGCGGCTGCGGATCGTACCAGCACCTTGCTCAAAACACCTTCTATGTTTCAGACTGCCCGGCTTGTCGGGGATACGGTGAAAGAGGTGATCAAGACGTCATCGCCAGATGGCGAGTCGGCAGACTCATATTTCAACGCGTCGTTCATTCTCGGAGGACAGATCAAAGGTGCCGAACCGCGCTTGTTCATGATTTACCCGGAAGGAAATTTCATCGAGGCGGGCGAAGACACTCCATTCTTCCAGATTGGGGAAACGAAATACGGTAAACCTATTATTGTGCGGGCTTATGATCCTACCATGAGTTTCGCCGAAACGGCCAAACTGCTGATGGTCTCCTTCGACTCTACGTTGAAATCAAACCTTTCCGTCGGGTTGCCGCTCGATCTGATGTTCTATGAGCACAACACGATGCGGGTCGGTTATCGCAAGAGAATCAGTCAGGACGATCCGTATTATCGTGCTGTATCGGACGGGTGGTCGGACGCGCTGCGAAACGCGTTCAGCAGCCTTCCGGAATTTATCGAGGATTGAGATTGGAGATGGCCGAAAAGCGGTACGTGCTTGCAATTGATCAGGGCACGACTTCGTCGCGGGCAATACTTTTCAATCGCGATATGACCATTGCTTTTGTTGCACAACGGGAGTTCCCACAAGTTTACCCTCGCTCGGGTTGGGTTGAACACGATCCTGAGGCGATTTGGGAGAGCGTCGTATTTTGTGTGAAGAATGTTCTTCAACAAGCCAGAGCCCAAGCCGATGCCATCGTTGCAATAGGGATTGCCAATCAACGCGAAACTGTCGTGGTGTGGGATCGCATAACAGGTAAAGCACTGCACAATGCCATCGTGTGGCAAGACAGAAGAACGGCTTCCACATGCGCAGCGATGCGGGATCAAGGCTTGGAACCATTGTTCAGCCGAAAAACCGGCTTGATTCTCGACCCGTATTTTTCAGGTACGAAAATTGCCTGGATTCTGGATAATGTGGAGGGATCCCGGGACGCGGCGGAACGTGGTGAGTTGCTCGCTGGGACAATCGATACCTATCTCATCTGGCGGATGACTGGCGGCAAGCGCCATGTAACTGACGCGACGAATGCGTCACGAACACTTCTGTTTGATATCACTGCCCAGCGATGGGATAGCGAACTCATGTCAGCATTGCGCGTGCCAAGCCAACTCATGCCGAATGTGCTTGACTGCGCAGATGATTTCGGCGTCACGAGCCGCGAATTATTCGGATGTGAAATTCCAATAACCGGAGTGGCTGGCGATCAGCAGGCGGCAACAATCGGCCAAGCCTGTTTTGAACCGGGAATGATCAAAGCAACCTACGGAACAGGTTGCTTTATTGTCCTGAACACCGGTGATGAATTGGTACGCTCGAAAAACAAGCTGCTGGGAACTATTGCCTATCGCCTGGAAGGAAAAGTGGCTTATGCGCTTGAGGGGTCCATCTTCGTAGCCGGTGCAGCGGTTCAGTGGTTGAGAGACGGCTTGAAGCTGCTGTCTTCTGCGGAACAAAGCGGCGAGATGGCAAAGCTGGCTGACGCCGAACAGGATGTCTACATGGTTCCAGCTTTCGTTGGACTGGGAGCTCCTCACTGGGATGCGGAGGCTCGTGGTGCAATTTTTGGGCTGACGCGTGCCACTGGGCCTAACGAACTGGCAAAAGCTGCACTGGAGGCAGCTGTCTTTCAAACTTCAGATTTGATTGATGCGATGCGCCAGGATTGGAAAGATTCTGATCAGACAGTCCTGAGGGTAGATGGCGGCATGGTCGCGTCTGATTGGACGATGCAATTTCTGGCCGATGTTTTAAATGCTCAGGTTGACCGTCCAGCAATTCAGGAGACCACCGCTTTGGGCGCGGCCTGGCTGGCTGCGCAGCATTCGGGTTTCTGGCCGGATCGATCAAGTTTCGCACAAAGATGGCATTGCGAGAGGCGTTTCGATCCCGCGATGGATCAAGCGAAGCGGGAGCGAAAACTAAAAGGTTGGCGCGATAGCGTCGCGCGGACTGTTGCCACGCCGATGTAAAAAAAGGCCTCCAAAGAGGCCTTTCCAAACGTTACCTGTAAGGTGAATTACACGATCGACGTGGACCGTTGTACGGCTGATAGGTGTTGTCGGATGCGCGATAGGACCGATACCGATCGTAACACCATTGTACATGTCGGCTACCGGATCGTGCTCGTGGTGCAGGCTGTGAACTGATGGCACCACCAACGATAGCGCCCGTTATAAATGCGGCAGCTGGGAACCACGCATTGTTATGGCGCCGGTACCCTCGACGATAATCGCGATATCCGCGGTGCCCATTATAATAATGCCGACCGCGGCCATCGCGGTAATATCCGCGGTGCCTATGATGATGGTCACGCACCTGAATGGGCAGTTCGCTGGCATTTGTCGAAACGGGAGCGACAGGACGCTCGATCATCAATGCCTGGGCGGGTACGAGGGTCGAGGTCGCCATCATCATAGAGATGCTCACAACTCCGAGTGATTTGAAAAGCGGTCGCATTATATCCTCCTGGCAATCTTTCATTGCGCTTAGCTCATGATCGCTAAATTCCCACTCTCGCAGTAACTCATTAGTTCATGAAGTGTTCCCAGCCTCGACTGCCGGCTTTAAGACCTTGCGCTAACCATTCATCAACCACGTTCCGCGATGATGCGTACATCACAGGTGGAGCTTGGGCGTGAAAACAGCAATATCGCGACGCGGTCTGATCGCCGGCATAGGCGCCATTGGCTTAACCGGATGTAGCCGCAGCCTGGATATGTCTCAGTTCGAAATGGACTTTCGGCCCACTGGGACCATTCGACCAAAGATCAGTGTCGACAGTGCCATCACCACATCTGAAGCAATGTATGCCTCGATGCAGGATGGGCCCTATATTCTTCCGGCGATTCCCTATGAGAAAGTTCCGAGAGAGTATCGACGCCAGATCGTCAGAGATCCCACTGGTGAAGCACCTGGAACCATCATAATCAGCCTGAAGGACCGCCTTTTGTATCTCGTGCAGCCCGGTGGAGAGGCAATCCGATATGGTGTGGGTATCGGCCGCGATGGCTTCCGCTGGTCCGGTCGTGCAAATGTTCAATACAAGCGTGAATGGCCGAGATGGACGCCGCCGCGCGAAATGATCGGACGTCAACCAGAACTCGTGAAGTGGGCGAACGGAATGCCGGGTGGCCTGGATAATCCACTCGGCGCGCGAGCGCTTTATCTGTTCAAGGACGGCGCAGACACTGGATACCGAATCCACGGGTCGCCGGAATGGTGGACGATCGGGAAAGCCATGTCGTCAGGCTGCGTACGATTGATCAACCAAGACATCATTGATCTTTACAATCGCGTGCAGAACAAGGCTCAAGTTGTCGTCGGGTAATCAGGCAGCGTCGCCCTTAAACTCCATCCGCAACATATTGCTCACCTTTCGACCAAACTCATCAAGGTCGAAAGGTTTTGCCACCATGTCCATCCCGGGTCCTAGGAAACCGGCCCGGCTGGTTGCCCCCTCCGCATAGCCTGTTGCAAAGAGAATTTTGAGAGTCGGGCGCATAACTCGCGCTCGCTCCGCCAGTTCCCTGCCGTTCATTCCTGGCAGGCCCACATCGGTCACAAGCAAATCGATTGTCTGCTCGCTTTCTATAATCGACAAGCCTGACTTGGCGTCGTTGGCCTCAAGCGTTTCATAGCCAAAGTCCTGAAGATAATCGACAATCAGCATCTGAACGAGAACTTCGTCCTCGACAACCAGAATCGTTCCTTTGCCAGCCGGTGAGGCCATTTCTGCATCCCTGTTGTCGTCTATCTGGCGCACGAGGCTGGTATCCCGCGGCATATATATTTCTACGGTCGTGCCGTTTCCCGGCACAGAATCAATTCGAGTATGTCCCCCGAGTTGCTTGGCGAACCCGAAGATCATCGACAAGCCCAGGCCCGTGCCTTGTCCAATCGGCTTTGTGGTGAAGAACGGGTCGAATGCCTTGTCAATCACAGATTGCGGCATCCCGCTGCCTGTGTCTGTGACCCTGACCAACACATAGTCTCCAACACTAACCCCATAGTTCGCAGCGATATCTCGATCGATGCTGACATTTCGAGTTGTGATTGTGAGTCGTCCACCACCAACCATCGCATCTCGCGCATTGATGGCCAAATTGAGGATCGCGCTTTCAAATTGGTTGCGGTCGGTGGCAGCTGACCACAATCTCGGCTCGAGTTGCGGCAGAATTTCGATTTCGTCGCCTAATGTGCGTTGTAACAGATCGAGCAATGAGTTCACGGTCTCGTTCAGGTCGACCCGTTCGACATCCAGGGATTGGCGGCGCGAAAATGCGAGCAGTCGGTGGGTCAGAGCGGCTGCCCTGTCTGCCGATGACAATATGATGTCTATATAGCGCTCAAGGCCATCTACTTTTCCGCTCTTGAGGCGTTTGCGCAGTAGGTCACCGCCACCCTTGATGCCGGCAAGCATATTATTGAAATCATGTGCAATCCCGCCGGTTAGCTGGCCAATAGCTTCCATCTTCTGGGCTTGGCGAAGAGCTTCTTCCTTTTCCGCCAGTTCGCGGGTTCGGGCTTCCACTTCTGCCTCTAGCATATCTGTTGCTAGCCGGATGCTCGAAACGTCGATCCCGCAACCGACATGGCCGACAAACTGTCCCGATCCGCTATACCTGGGCACTGCCTCACATCTTAACCAACGACTATGTCCATCCTCACCCCTGGCGCGAACTTCAATCCGCAGGATGGATCTTCGATCGATCGAATTTTGATTGGCCTCCTGAAATTCTGAAAGATCTTCGGCTACCAGTAATGTTGGCCAGCCGCCTTCCAACATGCCTTCGACCGTCGTCGCAAAATCCGTTTCAAAGCGCTTGTTTACAAACGTAAGAACACCCTTCGCGTCCGTCGCCCATATTAAGGCGGGCGCATGGTCCGCCATCAATTGGAATCTGTTCTCGCTTTCTGCTAAAGCGAGAACAGCTGCTTCCCTATCTTTTCGCGCCCGCGCCTCACCAAGCGCACGCGTTGCGACCCCGGGTATGCGTCTCAGATCGCGTTTCGTGACGTAATCGGTCGCGCCCGCGCGCACCGCTTCAGTGGCAAACTTTTCCCCGAAGACGCCTGATACAAAAATGAAGGGCACATCAGGCGCTGAAGTTCTCGCGAGCGCCAAGGCTTCTTCTCCGGAGAAACCCGGGATTGTGTAGTCCGATAAAATGAGATCGTAATGATTCTGAGAAAGTGCGTCTTCGAATTCACGGCGAATGACCGTGAGATCAATCTGAATATCATCTCCGAGCATGTTTAGCTGCCGACTTATCAGGTCGGCATCAATGCGGCTATCCTCAAGCAGAAGAACGCGAATAGCGTCCTTGGAACGAGGGTGCGTGATGACTCGGTTCATTCTAGGGAGACTTTACAGGAAACGGTTCGTTGAGAACCGCCCACACCATTCCGAGGTGCCGGATCGCCTCAAAGAATTGATTAAATTCGACCGGTTTGACCACAAAGGAATTAACGCCGCCGCTGTAACTGCGGACCACATCGATTTCTTCTCGAGATGACGTCAGCATCACTATCGGCACGTTGCGATGATCGCGATGCGCTTTCACCTTTTCGAGAACTTCCAGGCCATTGATTTTCGGCAGCTTTAGATCGAGCAGCACTACCGCTGGTGAACCCGGCAAACGTTCCGCAAATTCGCCTTCACGAAACAGATAATCCAGTGCCTGAACGCCATCGCGCGCCACAATGACTTCGTTCGCGATCCCGCTACGCTTAAGTGCGGCTAGGGTTAACTCGACATCAGCAGGATTGTCCTCAACCAAGAGGATAGGTCGCAAGTTCGTCATGACTTGGAGACCTTCTCTTTCGGCAATGAAAAGCTGAAAGAAGCGCCCGAACTGAGCTTTCCTTCAGCACGTATCGAGCCGCTGTGGCGATCGATAATGCGTTTAGTCAAAGCGAGACCGATACCCGTGCCCTCAAAATCCTCGACGTGATGCAGTCGTTGAAAAACCTGAAACAGCTTGCCGCCATAAGCCATATCGAATCCCACGCCATTGTCGCGCACGGTATATGTCGTTTCCGAAACGTTTTCCGTACCGAAGATTTCGATAATAGCGGGCGTTTTGTCCCTACTGTATTTGACGGCATTCTCAGCAAGATTATAGAGCGCTTGCCGAATTAGGGCAGCATCACCGAAACCTTCGGGCAAGTCGCCGATTTTCCATTCTATGGAGCGGTCGTGCGCCAGATTATCCAGGCTCCTTTGAATTTCGTCGACAACCTTTTTCATGTCGATAGGGGACATGTGAAGATCAGCTCGCCCTAGCTGTGAAAATCGAAGAAGATCATCAACCAGCTGACCAGCAGAAAGTGCGGCATTTGATATGCCGGACAAATAGTGCCGAGATATATCTTTGAGATCGTCCTCTTCTTCCGACAGGAGTTGGGCGTAGCCGAGAATATGACGAAACGGCGCCCGCAGATCATGCGATATAGAATAAGAGAAGGATTCGAGCTCCTTGTTTGAGCGCTCGAGCTCCTCGGTAAGTTCGGCACGCTCTTCGGCACGTTTGAGCACGAAATTAACCACGGCGTTTCGGAAGTCGCCGGCTGAATGGATTTCAGCAAGGGACCAAGGAGAGGAGTGCTCACGCACACTCTCTTTCCATATCTCGAACGATTTGCGCGGATGGATGCGCATATCCGTTTCATTCACAGTCGGTTTGTTCGGATTACCGCCCCAACTGACGGTTCGTATCACCTCCGGGCGAAACCACATGATGAAGCTGGGGTGCAGGCTCGAGATCGGTACGGCGAGAAGTCCGCTTGATGTTTCCGCGACTTCCGAGCCACCGGGGAATTCTTTCGACAAGTTATCAGTCGCGAAGGGGGCATCAAGTTTCTTCTTGTGCAGCCATTCCGCCAATCGTTGGATCGTTTCACCGTCCGGCACATCACCTGTCGCTAAAACCATGCCGTCAGTGACCACTGCGGCGCTGGCAGCATTCGTTAATGCGAGCCACTGACGGGATCGTTCTACCAGTCCCTGCTGATATGAAGCGGCCCGGCTTAAATGCGCGACAAGTTCAGTTTCGGTCCGCTTGAAAGCCAGTCGCTGAGCATTCTCACGACTCTTTTCGTAGCTTACGATTTGTTGCGATGCGATCCGCCCAATAAATTCAGCAGCTTCGCGAACCGGCGGCGATACGTGGTAGGCCGCAGAATGATGGCATGAAATCAGACCCCACAAATGACCGTCCACTATGAGAGATACCGACATGGAGGCGGCAGTTCCCATGTTGCGCATGTATTCGAGGTGGATAGGGGAAACGCTGCGCAAGGCGACCATACTAAGGTCGGTCGGTTCTCCATCAATCGGGGACAAAGTAGGAACCAGGGAGACCGGTCTGTAATCTGCGGTCGGTATGAGACGGATGCGATTAAGACGGTAAAGTTCACGCGCTTGCGCCGGTATGTCAGAGGCAGGAAAGCGCAAATCGAGGTAAGATGGCAGAGTCCCATTGCCATCCTCGGCGATAACTGTGCCATTCCACTGCTCATCGAACCGGTAGATCATCACTCGATCAAAGCCAGTGAGGTCACGAACTTCGCTCGCCACGGCCTGGGCAAGCGCCGGCACTCCATCGAAGCTGTCTGCCACGTCAACGAACCGCCGCAGCCTCTGGTAATGCGCCTCATTTCCCGCCAGCGTATTGGCAGCTTCAAATTCTACAATGACACCTTGGGGACCTCGCTGCGCCGTGACGTGTTTGGGCTTACTGCCGATATCGATCGTTGCCGAGAAACTCTCCGCCGAATTTGCCAGCCAATTTTGCAATTGCCGTCGCAGGTTAGGAGCGGACGGGCTCGCAGGCGTTTCCACATTCTGAAAACTCTCCAGCAGAGAGCGCCCGAGAAATTCCGAAGCATTCTCGCTCGCCTGAAGAATTTTCAGATCGGGTTCTGACAGGATAATCAACGCGCCGTGCGGCTGTATACCGCCTGGAATGCGGATGGGCTCCTGAGCGCAGAAATCAAGCGATGGCAGTGGAGCGTCGCTAGGCAAGTCTAAATTCCATGTTCAACTATGTCCGCGAAGGTAGTCCATTCTCTGTGCCCATTCTCCCGAATGAGGTAGAGCGATAAGTAGTCGCTTGCCCGTCGAAGGAAATATCTGCAACCCAAATTCGCGTGGGTGCCACATATTCATTCCATCAAGGCGACGTACCGGAACGCGTATATGCCGATAAAGTGGAAAACCACCAGTTGACCGCGTTGCTGACCCTGAATATGTTCCGCGAACTTCGTGACCCGCTTGACTGGTCATGTGGGCGCGTAGCTCAGCTGGTAGAGCAACGGACTTTTAATCTGTAGGTCATGGGTTCGAGTCCCATCGCGCTCACCACTTTATGTCACCGTTTATTTTGCCAAAGTCTCGTGGCCCTATAGCGAGAGTCTTCTGCGCGCGCACGCGGTCCACTCATTGGAATTGGAAATGACGGCGAGGCTCGGTTCGGTAGTCAAGATGGATCATCAATCCACGCTCCGCCTTATCTGCAACGATACCCATAAACTGGTCAGCTCCGGACGCGGTATTTGACACGTCGAATCGTTTACATATCTGCAGCAACGGCTCCGTCATGCTCTCTGTGCAAAGGTCATCGAGATAAATATCGATGTCGGACTGCGGTTTCTGGGACAAATGTCTATATCTAGGAAAGGACGCTAGAACTTACTGCGTGAGGTTCCGTTCCATGTTCGAGGCATAGTTGGCATCGTGGAATGCCAGAAGAATCAGGATTGATGGACCGGCGGTATCCTCGCTGGCTCGGAACAGATTTTCTTTTCACTTTTCGTGAGATAGACGATCTGGAAGACTTGTTGTGGAGTGCATTATGACTGACCGAAGCTGCTTATCTATCGTTCTCGCTGCGGGCGAGGGGACAAGAATGAAAAGCACGCTCCCGAAGGTTCTTCATAAGGTCGCTGGGCTGCCCCTTGTTGGGCATGTTGTGAAAGCTGCGCGCTCAGCGGGTGCAGGGGATATTGCTGTCGTTGTCGGCCGCGGAGCGGAGGATGTCCGCAGCGCTGTCGATGACGGTCAAGGGCTAGTCGAGACATTTCTGCAAACAGAGCGGAAAGGCACCGGCCATGCCGTTCTTGCAGCGCGAGAAGCTTTGCAGCGGTCGTATGATGACGTTCTGATTCTGTTTGGCGATACACCTCTGGTGGAAGCGCATGAACTGCAAACTGCTCGCCAGCGCTTAAAGGATGGCTCTACGGTCGTCGTCGTGGGGTTCCGGACTGAGCGAGCGCAGGGTTATGGGCGGTTGATCGAAGAGGACGGTCAGCTTGTGGCTATCCGCGAAGAAAAAGATTGCTCTGAAGAAGAACGTGCAATCACTTTCTGCAATGGCGGCTTGATGGCGGTGTCTGGCGCTTATGCTGTGAGACTCTTGGACCAGATCGGCAACAATAATGCCAAAGGCGAATATTATCTGACTGATATTGTCGCCATCGCGCGCAGCGAAGGCCTAAGAGTTGTCGCCGTTGAGGTGCCTGAAACCAGTGTTTTGGGGGTCAATAATCGCGTTGAACTCGCAACAGCCGAGGCCCTATGGCAGAAGCGCCGCCGCCAAAAGGCCATGCTCGACGGCGTCACAATGATAGCTCCAGAAACGGTTTTCTTTGGTCATGATACCGAGATCGGAGCGGATACCATCATCGAGCCGAACGTATTCTTTGGGGGCGGAGTGAAGGTTGCGGGTGACGTCACCATTCATGCCTTCTCGCATCTTGAAGGAACCGAAGTGGAGGCAGCTGCGCAGATTGGTCCGTTTGCCCGTCTTCGACCAGGAACGCAGCTTGCGGAAAACGCCAAGGTCGGCAATTTCTGCGAGGTTAAAAAAGCTATCGTGGGCAAAGGGGCGAAGGTCAACCATCTCACCTATATTGGAGACGCGACTATTGGAGCGGGAGCCAATATTGGCGCCGGGACGATCACTTGCAATTATGACGGGTTAAACAAGTTTCGGACCGAGGTGGGCGAGGGTGCATTTATCGGCTCGAACTCATCGCTTGTTGCGCCGGTGCAGATAGGTAATGGCGCATATGTCGCTTCCGGATCAGTCATAACCGCTGAAGTGCCGGCAGATTCGCTTGCATTTGGGCGTGCGCGGCAAAAAACAATTGAGGGCCGCGCGCATGATTTGCGCGAACGTCAGCGCGCCATAAAAGCCGGACGCCAAAAGTCTTCCGATTGAACTCTCAAATGAAATGTCACGACACGATAAGTGACTTCTAATCAAGGCCTTCGAAACGTAGAGGGTCTTCATCAATGCAATACGATTACGGGGCAGCATATGTGCGGAATAGTCGGGATCATCGGTCGCTCTTCCGTGGCACCCCTGATCGTGGATGCTTTGAAGCGACTGGAATATCGCGGCTACGATTCCGCCGGTGTTGCAACTCTGAACGACGGAATGATGGACCGTCGTCGTGCCGAAGGAAAACTGCTCAATCTGGAAGCAAAGCTTCGTGCTGAACCGCTTGATGGAAAGATCGGGATCGGCCATACGCGTTGGGCAACGCATGGCGTTCCAAATGAATGCAATGCACATCCGCATTTTTCGAACGAAGTTGCCATCGTTCACAACGGCATCATCGAAAACTTCGCTGAGTTGCGACGCGAGCTTATTGATGATGGCTTTATCTTCGCTTCTCAAACGGACACGGAGGTTGTCGCGCATCTTATCTCGCGAGAACTTCGGCGCGGCCTGCCGCCAGTCGAGGCGGCGCACAAAGCCCTGACCCGTCTTCAGGGTGCCTTCGCGCTTGCGGTGCTTTTCAGAAACGAAGACGATCTGATTGTTGCGGCGCGCAATGGGCCGCCCCTGGCCGTCGGTCACGGTGACGGCGAAATGTTCCTTGGCTCGGATGCGGTTGCACTTTCCCCGTTCACTGACATCATTACCTATCTGGAAGATGGTGA
>JAFAGL010000027.1 GCA_023422735.1 Pseudomonadota bacterium | reverse complement strand
CGGCAGCACGCGTCGAACAGAACACGATGGCGTTCGGAGCTTCATAATAGCGCAGCACGTTGATGATCGCGTTTTCGCGATCGCTGCCGGCCACGGTCAGCGCGCGATAATCGATGTCGACATGCTGAGAGCGCTCCGTTGTCGTCGCCAAACGCACGGCATCGCGCTGATAATTCTTGGCAAGCTCGGCGATGGGGCGCGAAACCGTGGCAGAAAACATCAGGGTGCGACGATCTTCCGGCGCTTCGCCGAGGATGAATTCGAGGTCTTCGCGGAAGCCGAGATCCAGCATTTCATCTGCTTCATCGAGCACGATGGCGCGCAGGCTGCTCATATCAAGCGCGTTGCGTGAAATATGGTCGCGCAAACGACCGGGCGTACCGACAATGATATGCGCACCGCGTTCAAGCGCGCGGCGTTCGGAACGCATATCCATGCCGCCGACACAGGAGGTCACCACCGCCCCAGTTTTCGCATAAAGCCATTCCAACTCGCGCTTGACCTGCATGGCCAGTTCGCGGGTCGGGGCGATCGCGAGGGCAAGAGGTTGGGCAGCGTCTTCGAACCGCTCGGCATCGCCAAGCAAGGTCGGGGCAAGCGCCAGACCGAAGGCTACCGTCTTGCCGGATCCGGTCTGGGCGGAAACCAGCGCATCGGCACCGGATGGTTCGAGGGTGAGCACGGCTTCCTGAACGGGGGTGAGGGCTTCATAGCCACGCTCGATAAGTGCTTGCGCAAGAGGCGCGAGCACGCCTTCGAACTTCGTCATGTCAATGTCTTTCGGGGTCTGCGTCACGCTGTTTGCGGACAATGGCTTCACGGCATGATTTGCCACGAGGCCCATCTTCGATGCGCGCTCATAAGCCTTGCGCGCGCAGATGTACAGCGGTTACGCAAAGAGACACGTCGCCGCCGCAGGCGATCCATGATCAAAACCCTATCTCCTAACTGTCCCGATGGGAGATAGAGCCTGGCGCAGCTGCCAGGCATTCAGGCCTTGATAGCCAAGGCCCTGTTCCGATCCGGTCGCAGCGCGTCAGGCTGCGTCACGCACCTGATAATCCTTGAGAGCATCGAACTTGATCGCCTTCCAGCGTTCGGCCTCATAGTTCAGGCCGAATTCGTGCTGGGCGAGGAATACCGGGTCATCGTCGAGATCGCGGGCGATATCGCCGCGATGTGCGTCAATGAAGCGATTGAGCTCCGTGGAATTATCCGCCGAGATCCAGCGGCATACGGAAAAGCGGGCAATCTCGAAATCGACCGGAAGCGTGTATTCGACAGCAAGCCGTTCCTTCAATACGTCGAGCTGAAGGGCGCCGACGACGCCGACAATTGCTGGGGAACCATCTTCCGGCGTGAACAACTGCACGACGCCTTCTTCGGCCATCTGTTGCAGCGCTTCCTTCAGCTTTTTGGCCTTCATCGCGTCACCGAGGCGCACGCGGCGCAGGATTTCGGGTGCGAAGTTCGGCACGCCACGGAACAGCAGCTCTTCGCCCTCGGTCAGCGTGTCGCCGATGCGCAAGGTTCCATGATTTGGAATACCAACCACGTCACCTGCATAGGCTTCATCTGCGGTGATGCGGGACCGGGCGAAGAAGAATTGCGGCGCCGACAGGGACATCGGCTTGCCGGTGCGCACGAGCTTGGCCTTCATGCCACGCTGCAATGTGCCGGAGCACACACGCACGAAGGCGATGCGGTCGCGGTGGTTGGGGTCCATGTTCGCCTGGATCTTGAAGACGAAGGACGTCATCTTCGGTTCGGTCGCATGCACGATGCGCGTATCGGCTTCCTGATCGCGGGGCGCGGGGCCGAATTCGCCCAGCGCTTCGATAAGGTCGCGGACACCGAAATTACGCAGGGCGGACCCGAAATAGACCGGCGTCAGATGACCTTCTCGGAACGCCGTAAGATCGAAGGGCCGGCAGGCCTCGCGGGCCAGTTCCAGTTCCTCGATCAACGTGTCCCGCTCGTTCTCGGGAAGGAGACCGGCGACATTCTCCGAATTCGGGCCATTAACCGGCGTGCGCTCGACTTCCTTATCGGACCGGCGCACGGCATTTTCGGCCAGATGATAGGTCCCGGAAAAGGTCTTTCCCTGGCCGATCGGCCAAGTCATCGGGGCGGTATCGAGGGCGAGTTTCTGCTCGATCTCGTCGAGGATCTCGAACGTGTTGCGCGCTTCGCGGTCCATCTTGTTGACGAAGGTCACGATCGGGATGTCACGCAAGCGGCAGACTTCAAAGAGTTTCAGCGTGCGCGGCTCGATACCCTTGGCGGCATCGATGACCATGACGGCCGCATCGACGGCAGACAGCGTGCGATAGGTGTCGTCGGCGAAGTCTTCATGGCCCGGCGTGTCGAGCAGGTTGTAGACATTGTCGCCATATTCGAAGGTCATCACCGAGGTGACCACAGAGATGCCGCGCTCGCGCTCGATCTTCATCCAGTCGGAACGGGTCTGGATCTTGTCCTTCTTGGCTTTCACTTCGCCTGCGAGCTGGATCGCGCCGCCGAATAGCAGCAGCTTTTCCGTCAGCGTCGTCTTGCCGGCGTCCGGGTGGGCGATAATCGCGAAAGTGCGGCGGCGGGCAACCGCCTCCTTGATGGGGTCTGGCATGAAAAGGAAATCCGTTCGGTTGCGCGCATATAGCGATCACATGAAGGAAAGTCGACCCTGACTTGGCGAAGCCAGCAAGATCGGTTATCTCGCACCTTTATGACAACTCATTCCTTATCATCACCAACCGAACCGGTTGTGGGTTTTGTTCGCCTCGATCACGGCAACGGGCTCGATCTTCCGTCATACGAAACGTCCGGCTCCGCTGGCATGGATTTGCGGGCTGCGGTTCGCGAGGACGCGCGCGTCATCCTGACACCAGGACGTCGGGCCTTAATCCCGACCGGCTTCATTCTGGAATTGCCGCAGGGTTTCGAGGCACAGATCCGTCCGCGTTCCGGGTTGGCTCTGAAACAGGGCATTACCTGCCTTAACACGCCCGGAACGATCGACAGTGACTATCGCGGGGAAATCCAGGTCCTGCTTATCAATCTGGGACAAGACGATTTCGAGATCACGCGCGGGCTGCGGATCGCACAAATGATCTTTGCCCCTGTGGTTCAAGCGCGGCTGGATTTGCGCGAAACGATCACACAAACTCAGCGCGGCGACGGAGGTTTCGGCTCCACTGGCGTTTGATCAAAGATGAATATCTCCTGAACATTGCGGTGAACAATTCGCTTTCGAGCGCGTTGAACCCGCAATCGAGACAGCGGCGCGACACCCAAAAACGGGCCGGTCGCCCCGTCTGAAAAGGAGATATAATGCCTACGATCGATCAGGCTAAAATTGCCATTCTGGCAACAAACGGGTTCGAACAATCAGAGCTCGAGGTGCCGCTGAGCACGTTGCGCGACGCCGGTGCGCATGTCGATGTCGTTTCGCTGGAAAGTGGTGAAATCAAAGGTTGGGACCAGAAGGATTGGGGCCGTTCGGTTACCGTCGACAAGGTGATCGGGAACGCTGATCCGGCAAGTTACGACGCGCTCGTTCTGCCCGGCGGGCAGATCAACCCCGATGTCCTGCGCGCAGAACCCCAAGCCGTGGATTTCGTGAAATCATTTGCCAAAACCGGGAAACCAGTGGCCGCTATCTGTCACGGGCCCTGGCTGTTGGTTGAGGCTGATTTGCTGCGTGGTAAACGCGCGACATCCTACAAATCCATCAAGACCGACATGTCGAACGCGGGCGCCAAATGGGAAGATTCGCAGACCGTGCAGGATGGGAATCTCATCACGGCGCGCAAGCCGGATGATCTTGAAAGCTTCGTTTCGACGTTGATCGAAGCCATTGAAGGCGGCGCCGGCCAAAGGTCGGCTGCGGAGTAGCGGATCAGGTTCCGCAGCTGACGGAAGCGGCGCCGGCGCTTGAAACATAGCTGCCGCGCCGCTTTCGACAATAAAGGGCTGGTGCGAGGGAGACACCGGCCCTTTTTGACATTCATCCGTGCCAGAAGACTATCCCGCTCGTGCGGTGGCGAGCGCGCGGTGAAAGGCCGCTGCGAAACTTTCCCGGTCGGGGGGATTGAGGAAACTTCCGATCTGTACGTGACTGCCCTGCGCCCGCACTTCCATGCGCGTTATACCGATCTCCTCATGGCGCGCGACATTGAAGCGTGCCCAGAATGGATTGAAATGATGTTCGAGCGACGTGCCGGAGGGAGCGATCTGACGGATATTGAGAGTTGTTCTCGAAACAAACACTTCTTCGCACGCCTTGCCTGATCGATAGTTGATCTTGAAGGCGAAATAAACGAGCAGCACGTCCAGCCCGAAAAAGCCGAAGATCGGCCAGGCGCCGATCGAAAGGAAGAACAGGCCGCACGCCATACTAATACCGATCATGATGCCCATCAGCACGCGAAAGCCTGTTGGCCCCAGCGAGCGGTGGGGTGTCAAAAGGGCGCGGAAGATCGGGGTATCTGCGGCGTTGGTCTCGGCCATGCGTCGGATTATAGAGAAGCCATGCCAAAGCCCAAGCCCGAATCCGACATGGCGAAGCCTGTGTCGAAAAAAGTGAACATAAAAGCCGCGCCTGCAAAAGCGCGTCGCGCCGTGCCGCGCTGGAAGCCGCCCTATTCAGCCGCGGAAATCGAGGAGATCTTCCGGCGCTTTTGCGTGCAGCGCCCGGAGCCGAAAGGCGAGCTTGAGCATGTGAACGCCTTTACCCTGCTTGTGGCGGTCGTCTTGTCTGCGCAGGCAACGGATGTCGGCGTCAACAAGGCGACGCGGGCGTTGTTCGCCATCGCCGAAACGCCGCAAAAGATGGCGGCGCTCGGCGAAGAGGAAATCGCCCGCCATATCCGCACGATCGGCTTGTGGCGGGCCAAGGCGAAAAATGTGCAGCTTTTATGCGAAGCCCTCATTCGCGACCATGGCGGCGAAGTCCCGCAAACGCGCGAGGAGCTGGTTGCCTTGCCGGGTGTTGGGCGCAAAACCGCGAATGTGGTTCTGAACTCGGCCTTCGGTCAGCACACAATGGCGGTGGATACGCATATTTTGCGGCTCGGCAACCGCTTGAAACTGGCGCCGGGCAAGACGCCGGAACAGGTCGAGGACAAGCTGATGCGGATCATTCCGGATCACTATCTGCGCCACGCCCATCACTGGCTGATCCTGCATGGACGCTATGTCTGCAAGGCACGAAAGCCTGATTGCATGGCCTGCGTGATTGCCGATCTTTGCAAGGCTGACGAGAAGACTAACTCGGTTCCGGCGCCCCTGCGGGTGATCGAGCCGATCGATCCCGTCGAGGTGGAACTGGCGGTCGGCTAGGGCGCGCGCCTGAGTTCGGCTTGTGCCTGAAGCCGCTCGCGCCGCGTTATCCGCTTGTGGAGATGCACCATCATTGCGGCGGCGAAAAGCGGTGTCAGCAGATTGAGGATCGGCACCGAAAGAAAGCCCGCAATCACCAGACCTGCCGTGAAAACGGACGCAGCATGCTTGCGCCGCAAGGCCTTCGCCTCTTCTTCGGGCCGGAAGCGCATGGCGGCAAACTCAAAGAATTCGCGGCTGAGCAGATAGGCGTTGACCACGAAAAAGGCGATGATGTTGACGCCCGGAACGACAAGCAGCGCCAGCGCGATCAGATTGCCCAGAACAACGATGCCAAAGAACTTGATCGACAGAAGCATTGCCGGGAGGGTCGGCAAGGGCTTTCCCGGTTCGTCATAGGGAAAATCGATCTGTTCCACCCGTTCGGCCACATCGTCGAGAAAAAGACCGGCAATCAGCGCTGTGACTGGTCCGACCAGCAAAGTGAGGCCAGCGGCGAAACCAAGACCTACCAAGATGGCTGCGAAGAACCCGAC
>JAFAGL010000315.1 GCA_023422735.1 Pseudomonadota bacterium | reverse complement strand
GGAATCGCCCAAAGCTACGTGAAATTGCCCAATATTCCCGTAGATGAGGCGCGGCGCGTGCTGGAAATCGATCTGCTGGGCGTGTTTTTTGCATTATCGCACCAGCTGCCGCAAATGGAGCGCCAATTTCGCAAAACGGGCACTGGAGGGGCCATTGTCAACGTGGCGTCAGTGGCCGGAATCGCAGGCGCGCCGCGGCTTTCGATTTATTCGGCGGCCAAGCATGGGGTTGTTGGACTGACGAAATCCGCGGCGGCTGAGTATGCTGCCAAGGGTGTGCGTGTAAATGCGGTGTGCCCGGCATTCACGCGCACCAAAATGGCGTATGATATCATGAACTTATCGCTTGGCGGCCCGGAAGCTGCCGCGACCGAGCTGGCACGCGGCATTCCCATGAAACGGCTTGCCGATGTGGATGAAATCGTTGAGGTTTTCCTGTTCGCCGCCGATCCGAAGAACAGCTTCATGACCGGTCAGGCGATTGCGCCCGACGGCGGCATAACAGCCATCTGATTTGGGCAAATTGGCATGTAAAAAACTGCCCTTTTGCCCATTTGGCAAACCATTATATGCCTTTGGCAGCGTCTTTTAGATACGAAAAGGCGTATTTGGCAAAGCTTCTCCAGCACTCCACGCGGAATTGATCCGGCCCCGTCCGTAACAGGACGATTTCGATCTTTCCCATCACGGTTCGCGAACACCCGCCGACCGGAAAAGCCGTCAGCGACAGATCCTGCGGACAGCCTGCATTGATCACATCGGCGGCTCGATCCCCGCTCACGAGAATCGCGATGTTGCGATGAGAAATGTCGACAGCCGAATGCAGCACTGCCGTATCTTTCAGGTCCAGGATCGGATCGCGCTGATTTTCGTCGATCACCAGCCATTCGTCCGGCCCCAGCCACATGGCCGTGCGGCGGTTGGCGGACACAGAGTGTTTGGGACGCTGAGGCAATTCCAGACCGAGCGCGAGCGACACGGCGGCAACCGCGTCCGTGCGCGCGCGTAAAGACATGCGAAAAGCCGGATCCGCCGTTAAAAGGGAAATGCCGTTGATCGTTTCGGCTTGCCCCTCTACGGGGCCGCGACGCAGACCTTCGCTCATCATCGTCGCTGCCTCAACCATGGAGACGCTCCCCCTTCTCATCGATGAAGACCGGCTTGCAGATTTCCACCTCGATCACCTCGTCCGGCATCGGAACAAACAAGGTTTCGCCAATGCGGCCGAAGCCGCCTTCCACCAATCCCATGGCGATGGAACGGTTGCAGTTTTCCGACCAGTAGCTTGATGTCACGAAACCGATCATCTTCATCGGGATCGGCTGCTTGGGATCGGCAACGATCTGGGCGCCTTCTTCCAGAACCTTTTGCGGATCCTTCGTTTTCAACCCGACGAGTTGCCGGCGTCCGTCGACAATGAGATCGGGCCGTTTTAAGCCGCGAATACCGACGAAATCGGTTTTCTTCTTGCCGATCGCCCAATCGAGGCCCGCATCCTGCGGCGTCACGGTGCCATCCGTATCCTGACCGACGATGATGTAACCCTTTTCGGCGCGCAGGATGTGCATGGCTTCGGTGCCATAGGCGCAGGCATCGACCTTGCGCCCTTCTGCCCAAAGCGCTTCCCAGACCGCCCGGCCGTAATCGGAAGGCACATTAACCTCGAAGCCGCGCTCGCCGGTGAACGACATGCGGAAAAGCCGCGTCGGGATGCCGCCGCAGATCGTGCCTTCGCGCACCGACATATGCGGCATGGCAGCATCGCTCACATCGATATTGTCGACCAGAGCCGAAACGATGTCGCGGCTTTTCGGACCTTGAACCGCAATGGTCGCCCATTGCTCGGAAATGGAGGTCAACCACACATCGAGATGCGGAAACTCGGTCTGGAGATAATCTTCCATGTGGTTCATCACACGCGGCGCGCCGCCGGTGGTGGTGGTCACGTGAAAGCGATCCGCAGACAAGCGGCCAACGACACCATCGTCATAGATGAACCCGTCTTCGCGCAGCATGATGCCATAACGGCAGCGACCGGGTTCAAGCTTCTGCCAGGGATTGGTATAAAGCAGTTCCATGAAGGTCGCCGCATCCGGCCCGACAATCTCGATTTTGCCGAGCGTCGAGGCATCGAACAGACCGGCGCTTTCGCGCACAGTCTTGCACTCGCGGTTCACCGCCGCGTGCATGTCTTCCTTTTTGCGCGGATAATACCAGGCGCGTTTCCATTGGCCGACATCTTCGAACACCGCGCCGTGTTCTTCTTCCCATTCGTGGATGGGGGTGCGGCGCGTCGGGTCGAACAAATCACCCTTTGCGTGATTGACGATGGCCCCGAACGTGACCGGCGTGTAAGGCGCGCGAAATGTGGTCAACCCGATTTCCGGGATCGGCTTGTCGAGCACTTCCGCCGCAATCGCCAAACCATGCAGGTTCGAGGTCTTGCCCTGATCGGTCGCCATGCCATTCGTGGTGAAGCGCTTCACGTGCTCGATCGAGCGCATCCCCTCCTGAACGGCCTGGCGAATATCCTTGGCGGTCACATCGTTCTGGAAATCGACAAAGGCCTTCACCTTCTTGTCGGGCCCTGCTCCGGGAACTGCGCCCAGCATGCCGCCGGCCCAATCTTCTCCCGCATCGACGCTGGGCTTGGCGGTTTTCCTGGCCTTGCGGCCTTCGCGCATAGCATCTTCGCCGGCGGCATAGCCCTCGTCGATCGTTGCGCCAAGACTATCGGCACCGTTGCAGGCACCGACCGAAACGCAATTCTGCGCATAGGTGCCCGGCAAGAAGCGCCGTGTGGCTTCGTCGAAAGCAACCTTGCCGCGCGATTGCGAAAAGAGATGAACGGACGGGGTCCAGCCCGACGACATCAACAGCGCGTCAATCGGGATCGTACGCTCGGTTCCGCCTGACTTTGGCTGGATGGTCATCGAAGACACCCGCAGCCGCCCACCGGTTCTGGTGATCGTGCGGCCATGGTTGATCTCGATGCCGAGCGACCGGGCTTCTTCAACCAGAGCACCCGACGGATTATCGCGCAGGTCAACGATGGCTGCGATCTCGACGCCGGCCTTTTTCAGCTCGATCGCTGCGGGATAGGCGGAATCATTGGCCGTGAAGACGCCGATATTGCGACCAACCGCAACACCATAATGGTTGAGATAGGTGCGCGCTGCCGAGGCCAGCATGATGCCGGGCCGGTCATTGTCGGCGAAAACCATATGACGCTCGATCGCCCCCGTCGCCAATACGACCTTGCGCGCGCGCACCTGCCACAAACGCTCGCGCGGCACCATCTGGCCGGGCTGAGCGAGATGATCCGTCACCCGCTCCACCAAACCGACCATGTTTTGCGCGTAATAGCCGAATGCAGTGGTTCTGGTGAGCAGGCGCAGATTCGGAAGTGCTGCCAGACTGGAGGCGGCATCCTGAGCCCAGTTCCAGCCGCCCTGCCCGTCAAGCACAGCGCCCGTTTCATAACGCAGCGCACCGCCGACCGCAGGCTGCTCATCACATAAAATCACCCGCTGGCCTGAACTGGCTGCGGCCAGGGCGGCGGCAAGCCCGGCAGGACCTGCGCCGATCACAAGCAGATCGCAATGCGCGAAACGCTGCGCATAACTGTCCGGATCTGGCAGATCGGGCGCAACGCCCAGCCCTGCCGCTTCGCGGATGCGCGGCTCGTAGAACTTCGCCCATGCCTGTTTGGGCCACATAAAGGTCTTGTAATAGAAACCAGCGGAAAACATCGGTGCGGCGAGACTGTTCACCGCGCCCATATCAAGACTGAGGG
>JAFAGL010000283.1 GCA_023422735.1 Pseudomonadota bacterium | reverse complement strand
GCGAACCGCTTGCCTTGATCGACGGACAAAAGCTTACCGTTTGGCGCACGGCCTGTGCTTCGGCACTGGCCGCGAGTTATCTGGCGCGCGAGAATGCCAAAACGCTGCTCATCGCCGGCGCCGGTGCCTTGTCGACGCATCTTGCAAAGGCGCATAGCGCCGTTCGACCGATTGAGCGCGTTCTTGTCTGGAACCGCACATCCGCCAACGCTCAAAAGACCGTTGACGCGCTGAAAGCCGAGGGAATCGCTGCTGAACTTCGCGAAGATCTGGATAATGCGCAGCAAGAAGCCGATATTATCTCCTGCGCCACGCTTTCAACCGTGCCCCTGGTCAAGGGCGCGCTCTTGAAGCCCGGAACGCATGTCGACCTGGTGGGTGCCTTTTCGCCGACCATGCGTGAAAGCGATGATGAAGCGATCCGCCGGTCGAGGGTTTTCGTGGATACTCGCGCCGGCGCAACCAAGGAAGCCGGCGACATCGTTCAAGCGCTGCAATCAGGCGCGCTGAAAGAACAGGACATTTGCGCCGATCTTTTCGACCTTGCGCGCGGCACGGCTTCGGGACGCGAAAGCGCTGAAGACATTACCTTGTTCAAATCGGTGGGTGCTGCACTGGAAGATTTGGCCGCCGGCATCGCCGTTTACAAGGCACAAGTCAGCGAACAAACCGACAGTTGAACGGGATTGCGCGGGCAAGCGTTGCGAGCCCTAGCGCACTGTGCGAAAAGCCCGCCAAACGGTGGAGTTTGAATTTCGTGAAGCCAACGCGCGGCAAGACCCGCGAAAACAGGAAGGCCAACAGTGCCCGCTCACAAGGCGGGCCGGCACGCGACACGCATTCCAATCCGCTGATCAGCGGAGCCAATCCGACACGCGAATCGCGGCTACCGGAAAAGCAGTCACAAACCGACAAGCAAGCTCCGCAATTCTTGCCGCGCCGAAGCGGGGCGCTGCCTGCGGAAACGCTGCCGCTGATCCTTGAGGTCAAGCCCAATGACGATTACGCGCTGCTGGACAGCGGCAATGGTGAGAAGCTCGAACAATACGGGCCTTATCGGATCGTGCGGCCCGAAGGACAGGCAATCTGGACGCGCGCGCTGCCCGAGCGCGACTGGACGGATGTCGACGCCATTTTCACCGGCGATACGGATGAGGAAGGCTTGGGCCGATGGCGTTTTCCCAAGGATCCGCTGGGCGAAACCTGGCCGATGGCGCATGACGGCATCGCTTATCACGGTCGATTCACGTCGTTTCGCCATGTCGGCGTTTTTCCCGAACAAGGCTCCCATTGGTCGCATATGGAAGGGCTGATCCGCTCGGCCAAACGGCCCGTGAAAGTTCTGAACCTGTTTGGGTATACCGGCCTTGCTTCGCTGGTTGCGGCACGTGCGGGTGCGGAAGTCACCCATGTCGACGCGTCCAAGAAGGCGATTGGCTGGGCACGGGAAAACCAGGAAATGGCGGGTCTGGCGGATAAGCCAATTCGCTGGATCTGCGAAGATGCGATGAAATTCGTGGAACGCGAAGCACGCCGCAACAGCCGATACGACATTATCCTGTTCGATCCGCCCGCTTATGGCCGTGGCCCGAAAGGCGAGGTGTGGCAATTGTTCGAACACCTCCCGCGCATGACGGCGCTGTGCCGCGAGATCCTGACCGCACAACCGCTCGCCGTGGTGCTCACCGCTTATTCCATCCGCGCCTCGTTTTTTGCTATCCATGCGCTGATGCGCGATCAATTCGCGGGCATGTCCGGGCGCGTGGAATCGGGCGAACTCATCATTCGCGAGCGGTCCGCCGGCCGTGCGCTTTCGACCTCGTTGTTTTCGCGCTGGGTGGCAACATGACCGCGTTTACGCCTCCCAAGCCCGGCGCACCGGGACAGGTGAAGGAAGTCACCAGTCTTTCCAACCCGGTCATCAAGGACATCAAGTCGCTTGCGCTGAAGAAATTCCGCGACCAGCAGAACGCGTTTCTGGCCGAAGGGCTGAAACTGGTGATCGATGCGCTCGATCTCGGCTGGACGATCCGCACACTGGTGTTCGCCAAATCCGCGCGCGGCCACGCCTTGGTAGAAAAGGTGGCTTCGCGCGCAGTCGCTTCGGGTGCCCTGGTGCTCGAAGTCAGCGAAAAAGTGCTGAGCTCGATCACCCGCAAGGACAATCCTCAAACTGTTCTGGGCGTATTCGAACAAAGGCTCACGCCGTTGCGCGACGTGCAACCTGGCGGCACTGATGTGTGGGTGGCGCTCGACCGAATTCGCGATCCAGGCAATCTTGGAACCGTGATCCGCACTGCCGATGCGGTGGGCGCGAAAGGCGTGGTTCTCGTTGGCGATTGCGTTGACCCCTTTGGACTGGAAACGGTGCGTGCCACGATGGGTTCGATTTTCGCCCTGCCTTTGGTCAAGGCCAGTGCGGATGCGTTTGTCCAATGGCGCAAGAGTTTCAAGGGGTTGGTTACCGGCACGCATCTGAAAGGTGCCGTCGATTATCGCAGTGTGGACTTTTCCCAAAAGCCGACCCTTCTTTTGATGGGCAATGAAAGCCAGGGGCTGCCCGAACAGATTGCCGCGCAATGCGATGTTCTTTTGCGCATTCCGCAGGCAGGACGCGCCGATTCGCTCAATCTCGCCGTTGCGACCGGCATCATGCTTTATGAAGTGCGGCGCGACGCTCTTCGCCTCGACGGAGAACCAGCCGCGTGAAACTGCGAGCTCTTCTGATCTACGGCCTCGTTGCAGCCTTTGCGATCCTGATCGATCAGGTGATCAAGGAATGGGTCCAGATCGACATGGCGCTTTACGAGCAGATCGACATTCTGCCGTTCTTCGCGCTGTTCTACACCCATAATCCGGGCATCGCCTTTTCCATGTTCTCGACCTGGGGAGCCCCTGCCCTCACTGTCCTGACCGGCGCGGTGGTTTGCTTGATGCTTTATCTGGCCTCGCGCAGCACTGCGCGACAGGTCGCGGCCCGGCTTGGCTTTGCGCTGATTATCGGCGGGGCGATCGGCAATCTGATCGACCGGATATCGCTGGGTTACGTTGTCGATTATTTCCTTTTCCATACGCCGACCTGGTCATTCGCGGTCTTCAATCTGGCCGATGCCTTCATTACGGTCGGCGCGATCCTTGTCGTATTCCAGGAATATCTCGATTGGCGGCACAACAAGAGCGACCCAAGCAACCGCGAGGGGTCGGCCAAACACTGAATCTCAGTCGAGACATAGTTACGAAATTTGGAAGGAGGCCGGGCATATGAGTTTCAAGGCTATTATCGTCGACCGCGACGCCGATAAAAAGCAGTCCGTTCGCGTCGCAACAATGACGGATGACGAGTTGATGGACGGCGACGTGACCGTTGCGGTTGAGGCAACCACGGTCAATTACAAGGATGGTCTGGCCATCACCGGAAAATCGCCGGTTGTCCGCAAATTTCCGCTTGTTCCGGGCATCGACCTCGCAGGCACCGTCACCCAGTCAACCAATCCCGACTGGAAGCAAGGCGACAAGGTCATTTTGAACGGATGGGGCGTGGGCGAAACGCATCATGGTGCGTTTGCGCAGAAAGCACGGCTGAAAGGCGAGTGGCTGGTTCCGCTGCCATCAGCCTTCACGACCAGCCAGGCCATGGCCATCGGCACCGCCGGTTACACGGCCATGCTATGCGTGATCGCGCTGGAAAAATACGGCTTGAAACCTTCCGACGGTTCGGTGGTCGTCACCGGAGCATCCGGCGGCGTAGGCTCGGTCGCGGTTGCGCTTTTGGCCAAGCTTGGCTGGCATGTCGTTGCATCCACCGGTCGGCAGGAGGAAGAAGCCTATCTGCGTGAACTCGGTGCGGCCGAGATCATTGCGCGCGACGCGCTTTCAGCACCCGGCAAACCGTTGAACAATGAGCGTTGGATTGCCGGTGTCGATGCGGTCGGCAGCCACACTTTGGCAAATGTCCTGTCGATGACGAAATATGGCGGCGCTGTTGCGGCATGCGGATTGGCGCAAGGCATGGACCTGCCCGCATCGGTGGCGCCTTTTATCCTGCGCGGTATCGCTTTGCTCGGTGTCGATTCGGTTATGGCGCCGAAGGAAAAGCGCCTTGAAGCCTGGAAGCGGCTGGCAAGCGATCTGGATCCGAAAAAGCTGGAAGCCATCACCACCAAGATCGGTTTCGACGATATTCTGGAAACAGGCAAAGACATTCTGGACGGAAAGGTCCGCGGCCGCGTCGTCGTCGAATATTAAGCGGAGGCCGGCGCACTCGATCGGGCTTGCGCCGGCGCCATTCGCGCGTCCTCGACGTCAAGGCCTGGGTTGATCCACGGCTCTTCGTTTCACGATGACACGAAGGATTGGCCAAAGCGTCACGCGCATGTGATAGTTGCACATTAGCATTGCCGCAGGTCCACGGAGAAAAGCCATGACCCCGGTGATGCTTGAGATCGAACCACGTGCAGGCACGTTACCGTTATCCGGTTTCGCGCTTGCCGCACAAACGAGGCGCCTGGAACAATCCTTGGGCAAGATCGGCACGCTCGAAGCCAGGCTCGCGACCAGCGACAAGGAAATCGAAGCCGCGCAGGCTTTGCGGTTTCGCGTTTTTTACGAGGAACTGGGCGCAACCCGGCGTGACATTCACGCACTCGACCGGCGCGATGCCGACCGATTCGATGCTTTTTGCGATCATCTGCTGGTTTTCGACACCGCTTTGCCTGGCGCGAGTGCGGACCGCATTGTCGGCTGTTATCGCTTGCTTCGGCAGGAAACGGCTGTTGCCACCGGGGGCTTTTATTCAGCCAGCGAATTTGCCATCGACGATCTCGTCCAGCGCCATTCCGGTCTCAATTTCCTTGAACTCGGCCGCTCCTGCGTCTTGCCTGCCTATCGTTCCAAGCGAACGATCGAACTTTTGTGGCAGGCGATCTGGAGTTACGTGAAGCAGCACAAGGTCGATGTGATGGCCGGCTGTGCTTCATTTCCGGGCGTGGTTCCGCCTGCCCATGCGCAAGCGCTTTCGTTTCTGGCGCACCACTGCGCTGCAGCGGACGAATGGGCGGTTCGTGCGCTGCCCGAGCGGTTTTCGTGCATGGACATGATGCCAGTTGAGGCGATCAATCCGAAAAGTGCCATTTCCGCGCTTCCGCCACTCATCAAGGGCTATCTGCGGCTTGGCGCGAAGTTCGGCGAAGGCTGCGTCGTGGACCATGATTTCGGAACCACGGATGTTTTCGTCGTGCTGCCGATCAGCGCAATTTCAGAGCGCTACATCACATATTACGGCGGCGCAGCCTGATCCGACTGAGGGAACGCCCTCAGTCTTCCCAATCCGTGCCGATCGGCTTTTCATCTCGCTGCTTTGCCTGAGACACGAGATCACGCGCGCGGTCGATATCTGTCTCGTCCGCCTGGTCTGGATGGCTTTCGGCATCCTCATCCTTGCAAAGAACCAGATCAAAGCGGACGGGAAAGTGATCTGAACCGCCAGCTTCCAGTCGTGCCATTCCGGCCAGCCGGAAATGCGGAGAATGGAACAGATGGTCGAGCGGCCAGCGCATGAACCAGTATCGGGCATCGAATGTATTGATGATGCGCCGCCCGATGCGGGGATCGAGCAATCCGGAAATGCGGCGGAAGCGGCGCGTCGTCTTCGACCATGCCACATCGTTGAGGTCACCGGTCACGATCACCGGACCATCTTCGTCCCGGACCGACAGGGCGATCAATGCGGTTTCGCCGTCGCGTCCCTCGGTTCCACGATGCGGCACGGGGGGCTCGGGGTGAATCGTATACATGCGGAACCGCAGATTTTCAGCAAGCTCCACAGTTGCAAAGATTGAAGGAACACCTTCGGTCAAGAGGTCCTGAACCGAGGTGTTGGAAAGCGGAAACCGCGAGGCCAGCGCAATCCCGTAGGAATTGTCCTGCGGTTGTTCAATCCGATGCGGATATTCCTCCAGAAAGGGGCGCATCCCTTCGAGCCAGCCGGCGTCCGTTTCCATCAGCACCACGATGTCGGGATCGGCCGCTTTCAGGAGACTTTGGTGACCGTCGTAATCACGGTTCGACATTTTCACATTGGATGCGACAAGCCGAAAACGCTTGCCCTCGTCCTTTGCAGGGTCGAAGTCTTTCGTTTCCTTGCGCCAGATCTTTGTGAATTCGGCAATGAACCACGCCTGAAACAAGGCGATCGCTGCAAAGATCAGGGAGAATACCAGGTTCGAGGCGGTTGCCAGAGACAGCACGAGGCAACCCAGCGCAACCACCACAATCTGCTGGCGCGGAAAATCGCCGATCCGAACTATTCCATGCGCGACCGGCAAGAAGGGTACGATCGTTACCGCCAGAAGAAGACCGGCGAGAACCGTGTTCACTATCAGCATGGTGCGGCGTCAACCCCTTCGCGCACGACCATCCGTGCGATCACGCAGCCGATATAGGGCGGTTGGCAAGCGCCGGCGATATCGTTGCCAGCGCTTGCGATCACGGGATCGCAATCAGGAAATCGCGTTATAGGCCGCAATGGCCGCCATGTTGACGAGATCGGAATCGCGCGCATTCATCGGCACGATCTGGACCGGCTTGTTGAGACCGACAATGAGCGGACCAATCACGGTCGAGCCGCCCAGTTCCTGCAACATCTTGGTGGCGATGGAAGCCGAATGGAATGCGGGCATGACCAGGACATTGGCCGGGCCCGACAAGCGGCAGAACGGATATTGCGCCATCGCTTTCGGATCAAGCGCAACATCGGCGGCCATTTCGCCATCATATTCAAAGTCAACCCGGCGCTTGTCGAGCAGCCTGACCGCCTCCTGGACACGCTCGGAGCGTTCACTTTCGGGGTTTCCGAATGTCGAATAAGCCAGCATCGCAACGCGCGGCTCATACCCCATGCGACGAGCAAAACCGGCTGCCTCCTCGGC
>JAFAGL010000271.1 GCA_023422735.1 Pseudomonadota bacterium | reverse complement strand
TGATCCGGTGGCGTTCGACAGTGGTCCGGGAAATCAGCTGATCGATCAGTGGATGCAACTCAAGGGAAATGTCGCGTTTGATCGCGATGGCGCCGCCGCAGCGCAAGGGCGCGTCGATGAGCATATCGTTGAAAACTATCTGCAAGCACCGTTCTTCGCGCGGTCGGCACCGAAATCTCTCGATCGCTCGGATTTCCAACTGGCCGGGCTGGAGGGGCTGGATCTGAACGATGGCGCCCGCACTTTGGCAGCAGTCGCGGCATCCGCCATTCATGCGGCCCGAACGCAGATGCCATCCACGCCCAAAGTCTGGATCCTATGCGGCGGGGGGCGTCGTAATCCGCATATTGTCGGCGATCTTCGGATGCTGGTGCAAGCGGAAGGCAGCGAGGTCGTGACAGCCGAGCAGGCGGGTTTCGATGGCGACGCGACGGAAGCGGAAGCCTGGGCCTATCTCGCGGTTCGTTGTGCGCGCGCGCTTCCAATCACCTGGCCGACCACCACCGGTTGCCGCCAGCCGACACGAGGCGGGGTTCTGGTTCATCCATGAGAGGAACCCGCCGAAGTGCCCGGCAGGTTCCTTTCCAGTCGATCAGGCGGCAGCCAGAACCGTTTTTGGTTCTGCCAGATCGTATCCCAGCGCTTCAGCCACGGCGGCATTCGTGATGCGGCCCCTGTGAACGTTGAGACCGTTTCGCAAATGCGGTTCGTCGACCATGGCCTTCAGTCCCTTATCCGCGAGCGCCAGTCCATATTGCAGCGTGGCGTTGTTCAAGGCATGCGCCGATGTGACCGGAACCGCGCCCGGCATATTCGCCACGCAATAATGGATGACATTATCGACCTCATAAGTGGGGTCTGCATGTGTGGTGGCGTGACTTGTCTCGAAACAACCGCCCTGGTCAATCGCCACATCCACCAAGACCGCGCCATTCTTCATACCGGATAACATCTCTCGGGTGACGAGTTTGGGCGCAGCCGCACCGGGGATCAGCACTGCCCCAACCACCAGATCTGCCGAAAAACATTCTTCTTCAAGCGCTTCGACGGTTGAATAACGTGTGTGGACGCGACCGTTGAATAGATCGTCCAACTGGCGGAGACGGGGGATCGACCGGTCGAGAATGGTGACATCCGCACCAAGACCAGCAGCCATTCTGGCTGCGTGTAGACCCACGACGCCGCCGCCGATCACCGTCACTTTGCCAGGCAGAACGCCGGGTACGCCACCAAGCAGAATGCCGCGTCCGCCATTGGCCTTTTGCAGCGCCGTCGCACCGGCCTGAATCGAAAGGCGACCGGCAACCTCCGACATGGGAGCCAGCAGCGGCAGGCCGCCGCGTTCATCGGTCACGGTTTCATAAGCCACGGCTGTCACGCCGCAGTCCAGCAGGCCCTTGGTTTGATCGGGATCCGGGGCAAGGTGGAGATAGGTGTAGAGGATCTGGCCTTCGCGCAACTGGGCCCATTCGGAAGGTTGTGGCTCTTTCACCTTCACGATCATATCTGATTTCGAGAAGACTTCTGCGGCTGTCTTGGCGATACTGGCGCCTGCAGCGCGATAAACATCGTCGCTTGCGCCGATGCCGGCACCTGCCCCGGTTTCCACCAAAACCTCGTGGCCGTGCGCAACATATTCGCGCACCGAGCCCGGTGTCAGTCCAACGCGGTATTCGTGGTTTTTGATCTCCCTCGGGCAACCGACACGCATCACTAATCTCCCATTATTTTTGCGTTCAAGGGAAACGATCCTATGCGCAAAAAGTCTCGCATGTCCTTGCGATATGGCGCAGATTGCATTGACGTTTTCGTATACTATTGCGCAGAATGCCGGAAACTTCGAAATAACTGTAGAAAATGGCGCTGGACAAGATCGATATCGCTATTCTCGAGGCCCTTCAAAGGGATGGCCGGATCACAAATTCTGCGCTTGCGGAGGTTGTAGGTCTGTCGCAATCGGCCTGCTCGCGTCGGCTTGATCTCTTGGAGCGGTCGGGTGCCATTCTGGGCTATCATGCTCAGATATCTGCCGCGGCCATTGGCCATCCGATAACTGCGATCGTGAACGTTTCTTTGTCGGGACAGTTCGAACAATCGCTGGCGGATTTCGAAGCCGCCATCCGCCATTGTCCGAATGTGTTGTCCTGCCATCTGATGACGGGCGATTATGATTATGTGCTGCGGATCGCCGCTCGCGATCTCGCCGACTATGAGCGCATTCACAAGGAATGGCTGACGGCGATGCCGCATGTGACGCGCATCAACACCGCTTTTGCGATGCGCGAGATCGTGGACCGCACCGGGCAGGGGCTCGCGATGAAGGTGGTTCAAACAGCAGGCCGATCCTGATTTTCGAAAATGCGGTTCCCGATCGGGGGCTGGCGCAGAATGACGTCGCGGATCGGGAATGGCAGATCGATCGCGTTGGCTTTGAAAGCGTCCCAAAGCGCGAGATAGACCTTACCCCGAACATTGGTCAGCCCTTGTTGCGGGTCATGGATCCAGAAGCGCAACACGAAGTCGATCGAAGACTCACCAAAGCCCGTGATCCAGCAAACCGGGCGTCGCGCACTTTCTACGCGGGGCACCTCCATGGCCGCGTTGATCGCCACTTCGGAAACATGGTGCGGATTACTGTCATAGGAAACGCCGAATTTGATATCGAGCCGGACAAGTTCGTCGGTAAAACTCCAGTTCACCACCCGTTCGGTGATGAAATCTTCATTGGGAATAAGGTATTCGCGCCCGTCGCGGGTCACGACGGAAACGAAGCGAGCGCGCAGTTCTCTGATCCAGCCGAAGGTTTCGCCGACCGTAATCGTATCGCCGGGCTTGATCGAGCGATCCATGAGAATGATCACGCCGGAGATGAAATTGGACACCACTTTCTGAAGACCGAAACCAAGGCCGACGCCGATGGCCCCGGAAAAGATCGTCAGCGTGGTAAGATCGACCCCTGCGGCGGAAACCGCGAACAACACCGCTAAGATGATCAGTCCGACCTTGAGAATCTTGCCGAACAAGACGCTCATGGAGGGTGTCAGGCCTTCGGCGTTCCGCAGCCGGTGATCGAGAAAGCTTCCCATGGCGTTCGCGAGCCAGATCGCAATCGCCAGCAGCGCCGATGTCTTCAGCACGGTCAGCAGAGATAAACGCGTTGCCCCCATGGGAAGTGCAATCCGGTCGAGCAGCAGTGCCGAATCGTCGCTCAAGCCGAGAATGAAGATTGCGGCCAGGAGCCAGACGCACCACGATACGAGTTTCGCCGCTAGTCGGTTACGGATGATCCTGGACAAGATGACGGCCACGAACCAGGTCGCCGAAAGGGCGAGCGCCAGCGAAATCAAGGTGGCGGGTCTTGAGGTGAGTGCCCGGCTTACGATCATCGCCAAAAAGAGCATCACGATAATGATGGCCCAGTTCAGCCTGCGCATTGTGGCCGCGACCACACGCAAAAGGCCGCGATTGCGGTGAATACGCCTGACGCGCGCCTCGAGCCGAGGCTCGATCCGGGCGGCGATCAGCGTTCCAAGTAGATAAATCGCCGCGATCACGACAAGCTGGATACCGAACCAGGGCAAAGCGCCGGAATGAATCAGGCGGTCGGATGCTCGCCAAAACTGGTCGCCAAGAATCTCAAGTTCGGAGAGCATCGTTGATTCCAGCCCTGCAATGTCGCGCCGCAAAGCGCAAACGCTGCTGCAAGCAAGCGGTTGCCGGGGTGGTGCCGATGGCATTCGATCGTCGGGGTGGACATGCCCGTTTTGCGGGCGCAACACTCAGCCCAGCTAATCGACCCGGAACGGAGCTTCCCATGACTTTTCAACTGCCCATTTCGCGCCGTGGTTTTCTCGCAGGTACCGCAGCCACCGCCAGCCTCGTTGTTCTGCATCCATTTTCCGCACGCGCCCAGGCCAATCAGGCTCATCTGCGCATCATGGAAACCACCGACATCCATGTGAATGTGCTGCCTTACGACTATTATGCCGACAAACCGAATGACACTCTGGGTTTGTCGCGCACGGCTTCACTCATCCAGGCAGTTCGCGATGAGGCGACCAACGCCATGCTTGTCGACAATGGCGACTTTCTGCAGGGCAGCCCGATGGGCGATTACATCGCCTATGAGCGCGGCATGAAGGATGGCGATGTCCATCCTGTCATCAAGGCCATGAATGTCCTTGGCTACGAATGCTCGACGCTCGGCAATCATGAGTTCAATTACGGCCTGTCCTTTATGGACAAGGTGCTGGCCGGAGCGAATTATCCATTCGTGTGCGCCAATGTGGTGCGCGGCACGGAGCTTGCCGCCGATCCGCGCGACGACAAGCTTTATCTCAAGCCGTATGTGATCCTGGACAAGCAGATCAAGGACGGCGCGGGCGAGGAGCATCCGATCAAGATCGGAATCATCGGTTTTGTGCCGCCCCAGATCATGATGTGGGATGCCAAGAACCTTACCGGAAATGTCGCGACGCGCGACATCGTGCAGGCGGCCGAAGCCTGGGTGCCGCAGATCAAGGAAGAGGGCGCCGACATCGTGATCGCCCTTTCCCATTCCGGCATCGACACCAAAAAGACCGACTTGATGGAAAACGCCTCCTTCTTCCTGGCGGGCGTGGAAGGGATCGACGCGATTTTCACCGGTCACCAGCATCTTGTTTTCCCCGGTCCGAAAGACTTTCAGAATATGGAAGGCGTGGACACGCAAAAAGGGACGTTGCAAGGCAAGCAGGCCGTGATGGGCGGTTTCTGGGGCTCCCATATGGGTTTGATCGACCTGTTGCTGGAGCGTGACGGCAAAGGCTGGAAAGTCGTGTCAGGCACTTCGGAAGCGCGCCCGATCTTTGAGCGCAAGGGCAAGGAGAATGTCCCGACGGTCGAGGACGCGACCGAGGTGGTCGAAGCGGTAGATGCCGAGCACAAGGCGACTTTGGAATATGTCCGTCGCCCCGTCGGCAAGACATCGGCGCCGCTTTATTCCTATTTCGCGCTGGTTGCGGACGATCCCTCCGTCCAGATCGTGAGCCAGGCGCAAACCTGGTACATCAAGGATCTGCTGAAGGAAACGCAGTGGAAAGATCTGCCGGTTCTGTCGGCTGCGGCACCCTTCAAGTCGGGCGGCCGCGGCGGAGCCGATTACTACACAGACGTACCAGCCGGCGATATCGCGATCCGTAATGTGGCGGATCTTTATCTCTATCCCAACACTGTCCGCGCCTTGGAGATCACCGGCGCGCAGGTCAAGGAATGGCTGGAAATGTCGGCCGGTATTTTCCGGCAAGTGGAACCGGGCGAGCCCGACCAGCCGCTGATCAATCTGGACTTTCCATCCTACAATTTCGATGTGATCGACGGGGTCACCTACAAGATCGACCTCTCGCAACCGCCGAAATATGATCCCAAGGGCGTGGTGCTCGATGCTTCCGCTAACCGCATCAAGGATCTGATGTTCGACGGCAAGCCAATCGACCCTGCCGCCAGGTTCGTCGTTGCGTCCAACAATTACCGTGCGGGCGGCGGGGGCAATTTCCCAGAGATCAATGAATCGAAGGTGATTTTCGAAGCGCCCGACACCAACCGCGATGTGATCGTGCGCTATATTGTCGAAGAAGGCACGATCAACCCTTCTGCTGACGGCAACTGGTCCTTTGTATCCCTGCCGGACACCAGCGTGGTGTTTGAAACAGGCCCCAAAGCCAAGGATTTTATCGGCGATGTGAAGGCGGTGAAGATCGAGCCCGCGGGTGAGGGTGAGGGCGGCTTCGCCAAATATCGCATCACCCTTTAACCTCGAAAGGGCCGGCCAAACACCGGCCCTTTTTCAACGCTCGACGATGTCAGAAGTCGGTGAGCTCCCCATTATCCTCGCCTTGCCACCACTTCAGGCGGTCGGCTTCAACCTTGATCATCACGAGGTCAGGCGTATCGACGCCGTCTTCGAACCACTGATCGAGGTCGGGATTCCAGTGCGCTTCGAATTCCGCCTTGTCACGGATGAGGTCGGCATCGCCGGATACCGCGACATAAAAGCCGTCTTGTCCTGCAAAACCCAGCGTGACGGCGGGATCTTCCTCGATGTCGGAGATCATCCTGCTGTCTTCTGTCGTGAAGTAATAGGAATCGCCGTCGAAATCGACGTCCCCATTGTTGCTCATCGGGCGGCTGGCGAGGCTGCCGTCCTCGGTAATCGTGGTCAGCATCGTGATATCGATGCTTTTCATCGCATTGGCGATTTCTTTGAGCGATTTTTCGGCCATGACCTGTCTCCTGGAATGGTCGGCCTCAATCGTGCTTCCCGAACTTGGTTCCCGATCAAACCGTCAAAGAAAACGGCGTTCCTTCGAAGGCTTCTTCGCCGCGACCGATCGAATGGATCGCCGCGCTCATCCGTCCCTTGCGGCCAAGCAGCTCATCGGCCAGTGCCACCATGCGGGGGTTGGGCGTCGCAGAAGGCGCGACGTGTCGCAACCCAAGAGCCAGAGCCTGCTCGTCCAGATCGGGCCTCAAAGCTGCGGCGATCACATAGGCGGCAGCGGTTGAGCGGCTGATCCCCGCATAGCAATGGATCAGAAGCGGTGCATCCGCCGTGACCACCATGCCGAATTGAAGGATTGCTTGGACATGCTCTCGCGAAGGCGCGACAAAGCCATCACGTTCTTCTGCGATGTCATGCATCGACAGCTGCAGATAATCCTCAGCCATTATTGCTGGCGGCCGTTCGAAAACGGCGCCGATTGATTGCAAGGCAATCAATCTCCTGGCCTTCGACGTTTCAAGCGTTTCGGAAAGGCGCGAAAGGGGCGTGACGAAGATCATGCGCCTTGTCCGTTGTAACCTGCCAGCGCTGCCTTCAATCGCATCAACCCTGCATCGTTACCCGGCAAGCCGATCCGCAGCACATTGTCGGCGAAACGGAATGGACGAACGAGAATGCCGTGGTGCCCAAGCCAGTCAGCCAAGCGAGTGGCATGGGCGACGCGCACGAAGCGAAACAGGCTTGTTCCGCCTTCAACACTCAATCCATGATTGAGAAGCATGGAGTCGAGTTCCTGCGCTTCCATCTTCAGCTGCGCACGCATGGCGGTTTTCCAGCCCTCGTCGGCCAAAGCCTCCTGCGCAATCTGCACAGTGGGGCCTGAAACCGCCCATGGTCCAAGCTGCGCAGCCAACCAGTCAGCCTGATTTCTTTGCGCCAGCACAAAGCCCAGACGCACACCGGCAAGCCCGTAAAATTTGCCGAAGGAACGCAACACGACGAGCCCGCCGCGTTCGACATCCGCCGTCACGCTTTCGTTTTGCGGGCCGACCTCCATGAAGGCTTCATCCACAACAAGCAAACCGCCTTTGGCCTGCTGATGCGCTGCCAGATGCAAAAGCCGTTCACGTGATGCGACCCGGCCATCGGGATTGTTCGGATTGACCACAATGGCAAGCTCAGCGTCATAAAGCGCTTCGAAAGCCTCGGTTTCAATCACCCTATGGCCGGCCAGGGCCGCCGCACGTGCATGTTCGGCATAGGTTGGTGAGAGAACGGCAGCGCGCCCGGTTGCAACCAGCCGCATCACCAGTGGCAACAAGATCTGCGTTCCCGGTCCGCAAACGATACAAGCCGGATCGCCGACACCGTAGGCAGTGGCTGCGATCTCAGCCAATCGTCGCGTTTCCGCCGGTTCCGGCAGGCGCGAGAAGGCAGTGGCGGGCAGCGGCGAAAACGGATAGGCGTGCGGGTTGATCCCCGTCGACAGGTCAAGCCACGGCCGGGGCGCTTGCGCAAACCGTTCGGCGGCGCGCGCGAGGCTGCCACCGTGGTCCGGCACTGCCGCACTTTCAGCCTGGTTGCGCATGTTCGTCCTGCTTGCCTTTCTTGCTCTTTGCATCGAGCTTGCCGCTGGTTACCCCGCGCGGCTGTTTTCGGCAATCGGTCACCCGGTTTCGTGGGTCGGCGGTTTGATTTCCGTGCTCGAACGCAATCTCAACCGCCAGACTTTCAGCGATGCGATCCGCAAGACGAATGGCGTGGTCACGCTTGTCATCCTGATTGTCGTTTCGGCTGGCACTGGCATGGCTATCCAGATGTTGTTCGGCTCGGGCTGGGTGCTGGTCGTGACGGCACTTGTTGCCAGTTCGCTCCTCGCGCAGCGCAGTCTCGCCACCCATGTTGCGGCGGTTTCCGCCGCCCTTGAAACGCAGGGCCTTGCCGGCGGGCGGCAGGCCGTTTCCATGATTGTTGGCCGTGACCCGCAACAACTGAATGAGCCCGCCGTTTGTCGGGCGGCAATCGAAAGCCTTGCCGAAAACTTCTCCGATGGCATCGTCGCACCGGCCTTCTGGCTGGCGGTTGCCGGCTTGCCGGGCGGGGCCGCTTATAAGGCCGTGAACACCGCTGATTCCATGATCGGCCATAAGAACGCACGATATGCGCAATTCGGCTGGGCCTCCGCCCGCTTCGACGACCTTATCAATCTCCCTGCCTCCCGCCTGACTGCGCTGTTGGTGATCCTGAGTGCTGCCATCCTGCCCGGCTGTTCCGCTGCAAGCGCATGGCGTGCCGTATGGCGCGATGCGCGCAAGCATCGTTCGCCGAACGCCGGCTGGCCGGAAGCCGCTTTTGCCGGTGCTCTTGGTTTGGCGCTCAATGG
>JAFAGL010000260.1 GCA_023422735.1 Pseudomonadota bacterium | reverse complement strand
AAGGCGCCGGCAAAACCGCCGAACATGGCGCCGATCGCGAAAGCGGTCAGCTTGGTGTTGGTGGTATTGATCCCGAGCGACCGGCAGGCGATCTCGTCCTCACGCAGCGCTTCCCAGGCACGACCCACCGGCAAACGTCGCAGGCGGATGGTGACGAAGGCCGTCAGCAGTGCGAGAGCGAGGATGAGGTAGTACAGGAAGATCGTGTAATATGCGCCTGAGGTCGGAATATCGAAGACCTTGCCGATATAATTGGGCGATGACACGTTGAAATCGAACCAGCCGAAGAAGGTGATCTTCGGAATGCCGGAAATGCCGGCCGAGCCCTTGGTCACTTCGCGCCAGTTGATCAGAACGAGGCGGATGATCTCGCCGAAGGCCAGCGTCACGATGGCAAGATAATCGCCGCGCAGTCGCAATACGGGGAAGCCGAGCAGCACGCCCCAGAAGGCTGCCATGATGCCGGCGGCCGGCAGCAGGATCCAGAACGACAGGCCGAAATGCGTGCCGAGCAGCGCATAGGCATAAGCGCCTACGGCATAAAAGGCGACGTAACCGAGATCGAGCAGGCCGGCGAGGCCGACCACGATGTTCAGGCCCCAGGCCAGCATCACATAGATCAGGACCTGGACGCCGAAATTGTTGACCCATTTCAGCGAGCCCTGCATGCCCACCGTCGACACGATGATCACGGGATACAGAACCAGAAGTGCGATCATGATCTTGAAGCGGTGGCGGCGCAGGAAAGACTGGTCCTTCTCGGCCACGACGGCGATCGGCCCGCGATTGGCGCGGCGGCGGTCAACCGCCGGAATAACGAAGGCGATGAACAGGAAGCGGCCGATCGCCACGATCGCCACCACGGTTGCCAGCACGCCCCAGTGGCTGCGCAAGATCAACCGGTTGGAAATGTCCTGCGTGCTTTCCAGGCCGATAAAGAAGAAGAAAAGGCCGGCGGCCAGCAGGCCGGCATAAATAGCCTGCTTGAAAGCCTCTCCGTAAAGGCTGGACGCATCGCGTGCCGCTGTTGTTGTCACCGCCATCACCTCAGACCTTTTCGACTTCAGGCCGGCCAAGCAGGCCAGACGGGAGGAAGATCAACACGATGGCAAGGATCGAAAACGCGGCGACATCCTTGTAGTCGATAGAGAAATAGGCCGACCACATCGACTCGATAAGTCCGATCAGCAGCCCCCCGAGCACCGCGCCTGGGATGGAGCCGATGCCGCCCAGAACGGCGGCGGTGAAGGCTTTCACGCCGGGAACAAATCCGTCCGAAAAGGCCACGACGCCGTAATACATCAGGAACAGGGTGCCTGCGACGGCTGCCAGCGAAGCACCCATGATGAAGGTGATGGAAATGGTGCGATCGACATCGATGCCGAGCAGCGCGGCCATCTTGCGATCCTGCTCGCAGGCACGCTGGGCGCGACCGAGCGATGTCTTGTTGACCACGAACCAGAAAATGGCGAGCAAAGCTATGGTCACAATGGCGATCACGATCTGCTTCAGCGAAATCGAAATGCCGCCAATATTGTAAACACTGCTTACCAGCGGCGGGATTGGCTTGTTGCGCGGGCCTTGCGTGACCTGCACGAAGTTCGACAGCGCGATCGACATGCCGATGGCCGTGATCAACGGCGCCAAACGGAAGGAACCGCGCAGGGGGCGATAAGCGACTTTCTCAATCGCCCAACTGTAGAGGCTGGTGAGCAGCATCGCGATGATCATCATGATCAACAAGGCGACCACGACCGGAACGGAATAAAACATCGCCGACAGGATGAGAAACACGATCAAAGCCGTGAACGCACCGATCATGAAAATGTCGCCATGCGCGAAATTGATCATACCGATGATGCCGTAGACCATCGTGTAGCCGATCGCGATCAGCCCGTAGATCGATCCCAGCGTCAGCCCGTTGATAAGCTGCTGGATAAAATATTGCATACGTTAGATCGTGCTCCCCGAGAATGTCGCAAACCGAACAAGGTGTCGCGCACTCTTCTATTTCGCCTCAAGTCGTAGTCGCTCAAATCAGGATTGCAACGTCATTCTTCTACACCCATCGTCTAGTTTCCCCTGGGTTATGCAAGTCTTGCGCTGTTCCATGCCAATTTTTTTGGACCAATCAACTGGCTAGCATTGGCTCAGCCGACTGTCACCGCCTTTCTTTGCCACGCAGATGGCGGTTTGCGACATGGTTTACACGCTGAAGCCATGGCAAAACGGGTCGCGGTCATCGATAAAGATCGTGTTCAGGCCGGTTTGTCTGGCCCAGCCGCCGATCGACGGAATGATGGCCGGATTGCCTGCCACTTCGGTTTCCCGTTCGACGCGACCGTTGAAGATCGAACCGATAATCGATTCATGCGCGAAGCTGTCGCCGACCTTCAGCTTGTTCTTGCCATGCAGTTGTGCCATCCGGGCAGATGTTCCCGTGCCGCAGGGCGATCGATCGATGGCTTTTTCGCCGTAGAAAACGGCATTTCGACCGTCAGCTCCTTCCACGGTCGGTTTGCCGGTCCACTGGATATGGCGCAATCCGTTGATATCGGGATTGGCGGGATGAACGAATTCGTATCGCGCGTTTAATCGTTCGCGCAAAACACGACTCATGGCGATCAGTTCGCCAGCCGGGAAATCGGCCATGTCGGTATAATTCACCTGCGGATCGATGATCGCATAAAAATTGCCGCCATAAGCGATGTCGACGCTCAGTTCGCCAAGCGTCGGGCATTCCACGGCCAGCCCTTCGGCGTAAAGAAATGAGGGCACGTTGGTGATGCGCACTTCTTCAACATATTCGCCGTCCTGCCTGTATTCGGCAATCACCAGGCCGGCCGGTGTATCGAGACGCAGAACACCCGGCGTTTTTGGTTTCACCAGCCCTTGCTCGATCGCCATCGTCACGGTTCCGATCGTGCCGTGGCCGCACATGGGCAGACAGCCGGATGTTTCGATGAACAGGATCGCGATGTCGCAATCGTCGCGCGTAGGCGGATAAAGGATCGAGCCCGACATCACGTCATGGCCGCGCGGCTCGAACATCAGGCCGGTGCGGATCCAGTCGAACTCAGCCATGAAATGCGCACGACGTTCCAGCATGGTTGCGCCCTGAAGCTGCGGCCCGCCGCCCGCCACAAGGCGAACGGGATTTCCGCAGGTGTGGCCATCAACGCAAAAGAAGGTGTGGCGAGCCATGATCTGGTTTGTCCTAAAAGCGGTTGGCGCGAAATGGCGTCAAATCGAGTGAAGGTTGTTTGTCGAATATCAGGTCGCGCAAAAGAGCGCCTGTTGCGGCAGCCTGCGTCAGGCCGAGATGGCCGTGGCCAAAGGCATAAAACACGTTCGATAAGCCGGCGCGCCCGATCACTGGCAATGAATCGGGTAAAGATGGCCGGAAGCCCATCCATTCGCGCTTGTTGCTTGTGTCGAGACCGGGCAGAAAACGCTGTGCCTTGGTGAGCATGGCGCGGGCGCGGGCATAATTCGGCGCAAGCTCCAGGCCGCCCAGTTCCACCGCGCCGCCTACGCGCAAACCGGTTTCGAGCGGCGTGATCACGAAGCCATCGCCCGAAAAGATCAGTTGGCGCTTAAGATCGAAGGCGGTGATCGGTAGCGTCGTATTATAACCGCGCTCCGTTTCCAGCGGTATGCGGTCACCAATCTGGCGTGCAAGCCTGTGCGACCAGGCGCCGGCAGCTATGACGATTTGGCGGAAGGACCTGACGGTGCCGTTAGAGAATTCGAGCTGCACATTGTCGGTCCCGTGGGCCAGCGCTTTGACGCCGAGATGGTGGAAGCGTGCGCCATGCCTTTGCGCATAAGCCCAGATCGCTTTGCCCAACAGTTGCGGATCGGCCACCGTTTTCCAATCCGGCACGAAGGTGCCCTTGATGAAATCGGCGGAAAGGCCGGGCTGCAAGGAAGCCAGTTCCTCGCCTTCAACATGTCGGAAGTTGATGCCGAAGCGCTCACGCGCCCTCCAACCTTGCGATGTGGCATCGAATTCAAACTGGCTTCGATAAAGTTCCAGCGAACCGTCTTCGCGCAACATTGGCCGCGTGCCGGAGCGGTCCATCAGCGCCAGCCATTCGCGCTCCGCCAAACGCATCAGCGCTGCCTGAGCGGAAAGGGTGCACTCGAAATGCCGGGCAGATCCGGCCCGATAAAAGCGCCAGAGCCAGGGAAGCAGTGTTGGCAGATAGGCCGGCGGGATGGACAGGGGGCCAAGCGGATCTCGCAGCCAGCGCGGCAGATTACGTATCATGCCTTTTTGCGCCAGGGGCAGGACATCGGAAAACGCAAAGGCGGCAGCGTTTCCCGAGCTTGTTTCCTCGCAGATGCCGGTTCGGTCATAAAGCGTGACGGAACGCCCCGCTTCCGCCAAATATGCTGCCGCGCAAATGCCGATGATGCCGCCGCCGATGATCGCGATGTCGTCGGAAATTGCGGCACTCATCGATTATTCCAATCAAAAGCTCGGCAGAGTGGGCCGCGCCGCGAGGGCTTTTTTCACAATCTGATCAACCTCATTCCGGCGCTCGCCGCGCAGGGGCATGCGGGGGCGACGCACGCGGTCATTTGTACCCATCGCATGAACTTCCGCAAGCTTGATATTCTGGACGAGATAGGTGGAAACGTCGAGGTCGAGCAGCGGGCGGAACCACCGATAAATCGCCAGCGCTTCCTCACGTCGCCCTTGCTTCATCAACTGGTAGATCGCCACCGTTTCACGCGGGAAGGCTGTCACCAAACCGGCGACCCATCCGACCGCGCCGACGCTCAGCGCTTCGAACGCCAGATTGTCCACACCGGTGAACAGATCGAACCGATCACCGAAGGCATTGATGATGTCGGTCGAGCGACGAATGTCGTCGGATGATTCCTTGACCGCAACGAAATGCTCGTCGCGGGCCAGTTCTTCCATGATCTCGATCGTCACATCCACCCGGTAAGCAACACGGTTGGAATAGATCATCACCGGCAGGTCGGCGGCTGCTGCGACGGCGCGCATTGCGGCAACCGTTTCTTCCGGATTGGTGTGGTAGATGAGCGAGGGAACAATCATCAACCCGTCGGCCCCGGCCTTGGCAGCACGCTTGGCAAGCTGTTCGGCTTCGCGGGTGCCAGCCTCGTTGATCGTCAGCAGTACCGGCTTTTTTTGCGCGACGTTACGCGCTGTGTTCAGCACGTCGAGCTTTTCGTCATGGCTGAGCATCGGCCCTTCGCCAAGCGAACCGGCGACGATGATCCCATCGCATCCAGCTTCCATCTGAAACGCAAAACAGCGTTCCATTTCTGCGTGATCGAGTTCGTCAAGCTCGCTGAATTTCGTCGTGACGGCAGGATAAACACCAGTCCACATAGAAACGCTCCTCTGATATATCAGACAAAGACTATGCCGACTTTTTCTTTACGTCAAGGTGTGATATATCAGACTGTGATGGATGACATTTCGAGAGAACCGGACGCCGCCAAGGCATATCGCAAGCTGGAAGCGGCAATCGTGACGCTTGCGTTGAAGCCGGGTGAAAGCACGACCGAAAGGCAGTTGATCGATCTGGCGGGGCTTGGCCGCACGCCGGTGCGGGAAGCCATTCAGCGCCTCGCGACAGAGGGGTTTCTTTTGGTTCGCCCACGATTGGGACTGGCCGTCGCGCCTCTGCATCCGGGTGATTGGCTTCAGGTCTTGAATGTAAGACGCGGGATCGAATGCGTGTTGGTGCGCTCGGCGGCCCATAATATCGACAGCGAAAAGACGCGCGCATTCCTGCAGGCGTCGGAACAGATGTATGCCGCAGCGGCAGCGCAAGACGATCTCGGCTTCATGATCGCCGACAAGCAATGGGATGAAGCATTGGCGTCGGCCAGCGACAATGCCTATGCCGTTCGTGCCGCAAACGCCTTGCAGGCGCATAGTCGCCGCTTCTGGTTTCGTTACAGGAAGAGCATGGAACTGGCACAATCTGCCAACCGACATATTGCAATCATCGAGGCGGTCATGCGAGGCGACGGGGAGGGGGCTGTCGTCGCAATGGATCGCTTGATGGATTTTTTATGCGTAGACGCAACCGAGATCGCGAAAAAGCCGGCCCTTGTCGAGCCGGCTTGAATGATTTTCAGTTCGTCGCTGGGCGGAACGCTTATGCGCTGCGGCCTGCCACGAAATCCTTGCTCTCCCAGCCTTCGCCAGCCGACAAGACGCAGCTATTGCCATCGGTGCCGGTCGCAATGATTGTCCAGGTTCCGGCGTCGGAAACGAAGACTTCAACCACCGCGCTTTGATCGACCATACCGACGGCCTCCGGCGCTTCCTTGAACTGCGCCGATAGGTTCTTCACGATCTCGTTGCGCGCGCCGCAGGTATCCATTTGAGCCAGCGTATCGGAAGCCTGACGAGGCGCAACCGTGCTGCCAGACGGATCAGCGTGAATAGCGGGTGCTGATGCAAATACGGCAATAATGGCTGCGGGAGCGAGAAGCGAAGCGATGCGACGGATCATGGTCTTCTCCTTGATCGGCTCGTGAGCGCGGAGAAGGCGGCTTCTCGACAGGCTCGGATGAAATCTCAATTTGCGTCGCTCTGCTCTTGTTTCGCGACTGCCAAATTAAGTTTCGGGAAACCATGTCGTTTCATCACGTTTTGTTGATCAGCCTTAATAAGTCTTGACGGAACAAAAAAGGCGACGCCGAAGCGCCGCCTTGTGAGTATCCCGATTGCGGGCAACCCGATCAGTTCATGGTCGGAATCACGAACTCCGCACCTTCCTTGACGCCCGAAGGCCAACGCGAGGTCACGGTTTTCGTCTTGGTGTAGAAACGGAAGGCGTCCGAACCATGCTGGTTCAGATCGCCGAAGCCCGAACCTTTCCAGCCACCGAAAGTATAATAGGCGATTGGAACAGGGATCGGTACATTGATGCCGACCATGCCGACCTGAACGCGGGAAGCGAAATCGCGCGCCGCGTCGCCATCGCGCGTGAAGATCGCAACGCCATTACCATATTCATGCTCGTTCGGCAGCTTGAGCGCTTCCTCATAATTGGCTGCGCGAACAACCGAAAGCACGGGGCCGAAGATTTCTTCCTTGTAGATCGACATGTCGGCGGTGACATTGTCGAACAAACAGCCGCCCATGTAGTAGCCGTTTTCGTAGCCCTGCATCTTGAAGCCACGACCATCCACAACGAGCTTCGCGCCTTCCTTGATGCCGGCATCGACATAACCACGCACGCGATCCAGCGCTTGTTGCGTCACAAGAGGACCATAATCGGCCGTTGGATCGGTCGAAGGGCCGACTTTCAGGCTTTCAACGCGGGGAACGAGCTTTTCCATCAATCGGTTGGCGGTGTCCTCGCCGACCGGCACGGCAACCGAAATCGCCATGCAGCGCTCGCCGGCCGAACCATAGCCTGCGCCGATCAGCGCATCGACGGTCTGGTCCATATCGGCATCCGGCATGATGATCATGTGGTTCTTGGCGCCGCCGAAGCATTGCGCGCGCTTGCCGTTCGCCGTGGCGCGCGAATAGATGTACTGCGCGATTGGCGTTGAACCGACGAAGCCGATGGCCTTGATGTCGGGATCATCGAGGATCGCGTCCACGATCTCCTTGTCGCCATTAACGACATTGAGGATACCGGCGGGCAGGCCGGCTTCGATGAAGAGTTCGGCGATCTTCATCGGCACGCCCGGATCGCGCTCGGAAGGCTTCAAAATGAAGGCGTTGCCGCAGGCAATCGCCGGTGCGATCTTCCAAAGCGGGATCATGGCCGGGAAGTTGAACGGCGTGATGCCGGCAACGACGCCGAGTGGCTGGCGCATGGAGTAAACGTCGATGCCGGGTCCGGCGCCATCCGTGAATTCGCCCTTCATGAGATGCGGCGCGCCAATACAGACTTCCACGACTTCGAGGCCGCGCTGGATGTCGCCTTTGGCATCAGGAATGGTCTTGCCATGTTCGCGGGCCAGCAATTCGGCCAGCTCGTCATAATCGCGCTGAACCAGATCGAGGAACTTCATCAGAACGCGCACGCGGCGCTGCGGGTTGGTGGCAGCCCATCGCGGCTGGGCGGCCTTGGCGTTTTCGACCGCCTGGCGCAATTCGGCTGTCGTGCCCAGTGCAACCTTGCCGCGAACGGAACCGTCCATCGGCTGCATGACGTCCTGGCTGCGACCGCTTTTGGAAGCGACATGCTTGCCGCCAATGAAATGTCCGACCTCTTCCACAGACTTTCTCCCTGTGTTCGTCTTTGGATGTAGATGCAGCTTTTTACCCCTGCGCGCCCGTTGGGCGCAATGTGACTGGACAAGTATCCGTTGTGCATGGATTGATGCGCAGACGACTTCGAGACTACGATTTTCGCAAGGCAACAACGGTCCGGCATGAATTGGGACGACATACGAATTTTTCTGGCCGTGGCCCGCGCAAGCCAGATCCTGGGCGCGGCAAAGCGGCTTGGCATCAACCATGCGACGGTTTCGCGCCGGGTAGCCGCGCTCGAATCGGATGTCAAAAGCCCGCTGTTTCGGCGCATGACGAGTGGGACGGTCCTGACACCGGCCGGCGAACGGTTTCTTATTGTCGCCGAGCGCATGGAAGCAGATCTGATTGCAGCACGTGCCGAACTGTCGGGGGAGGAGGAGGACGTTTCCGGCCCTGTGCGGATCGGCGCGCCGGACGGGTTTGGAGTGGCCTTTCTGGCATCGAGACTGGGCGAACTGATCGCGCGCCATCCGCAGCTTGAAATTCAATTGGTGCCGGTGCCGCGATCCTTCTCCCTGTCGCGCCGCGAAGCCGATATAGCGATTACCGTGGATCGGCCGGTGGAAGGCCGTTTGGTGGCGGGCAAGCTGGTTGATTATTCGCTCTCGCTTTATGCGGGCGCCGAGTATGCAAGCCAATACGGATTGCCGAAAAGCGTGGCGGAACTGAGCGACCACCGCTTGATCGGCGCGGTCAACGATCTGATCGCGAGCCCATCCTTGAATTATGCCCCGGAAATCACACCCGACTGGGTCGCGCGCTTCGGCATTTCCTCGGCTTTGGGGCAGGTCGAAGCGGTGCGCGCCAATGCCGGCATCGGCATTTTGCACACATTCATCGCGCGCGATTTTTCTGATCTCGTTCCCGTCCCAATCACTTCGCCGATCAGGCGCGCTTATTGGCTGGTTTATCACGATTCCGTTCGCACCGTACGCAAGGTGCAGGTGGTATCAGCTTTCATTCAAAAAGCGGTCGAAAAGGAGCGCTCCCGCTTTTTGTAATTGCCACAAAAAAAACGGCCCGCCGAGGCGAGCCGTTTCAATTTCAATCAGAAAGCCGGAACCTTACTGGTTCGTGGCTGGAGCTGCGGGTTCGGGCGCAGCCGGTTCAGCCGGCGCGGGTGCCGCAGGTTCAGCAGGCGCTGGCGCAGCAGGCTCCGCCGGTGCCGGGGCGTCAGTTGCAGCCGGGGCATCGCTTGCGGCAGGCGCATCGCTAGCTGCTGGGGCATCGCTTGCTGCCGGTGGCGTGGCTGGCTCACTCGTGGTCGTGTCTGGATCAGCCGGTGTCGGTGTTTCAGAGCGTGGAACGAAGACGAAATATGCGACAATCGCCAAAACGACGATAATTGCGCCGATCAGGATCCCGTTGCTTGAACTGCGCGCGGTCGTATTGTTGACCACTGTCGGATCAGGACGTCGTGTGGCTTCCGGTGCTACCGGATCGAGCGGATCAGCGGCAGGATCGAGGGGACGGGGGTTCGGCGATAACGGATCGTTGTTCGGTGGTAATGCCATGGTGCGGATCTCCCTGGTTATCCCGATCTAACGCGGCTTGAGAGATTCGGTTTCAAATCAACGTGAGAGAAACAACTCACTGAATCGATGAAACCCGAAAGCCTGCATTGCGGAGCAAGGCGACAAGTCCCTGTTCGCCGGGCAGATGCAGAGCACCCACGGCCACGAAACTGTTGCCGGTGCTTTGAAGGATCGGCTTCAGTCGAACGGCCATCACGTGATTGCGTTTCACGATGATTTCTTCTTCGAAAGATGCGTAGTTTTCCGGATTCATATCGGGCATCAAATGATCGAGCAAAGGCCTCATGGCCGCAATATCTCCGTCGAGATAAAGCGCGACCATGGTTTCGTTGAGGTCTTCGATCCGCGACCCGAGCGCCAATGTGTCGACGAGACTTTCGATATGAACCGACATCGGCATACGCGCGATGGCTTCCAGCTGTTCCTCACCCGTTTCCAGTCCGGTCAACTTCTTGCCGCTGTCACGCGCTTGCTTGGCCAGCGCCGCATCGAGCACCGGCGCACCGTTTTGCACGCGCCTTTGTTCGCAGTTCGAGATCGCCGCGAACGCCGAAAGCATCCAGGGTTTCATTTTGTTGACGCTGGTTAGGCTCAAACCGCGCGCCCGCAGTCCCGTGTCGACGATCTGTTGTTCGTCCGGTGATAACAAGGATGTCAGTGTGGTCGCGTCGGTAAACATCGTCAGGTCGGGACGCTT
>JAFAGL010000014.1 GCA_023422735.1 Pseudomonadota bacterium | reverse complement strand
TCCGCGACTTCTCGCGACGTATCGCCAGCGCTTATTATTCGCTGACCAGCGAAAGTGTGGCGCGATATATCACAAGGCTTCCTTTTACGAAGATCAGCACCGGAACCGCAGTCGAGAAGCTGGAACCTAAGCGCGTGATCTTGGCGACAGGCGAGACGCTCAACGCGCAATGTGTCATCGATGCGCGCGGCTTCGAACCAAATGACAGTCTGCGCCTCGGCTTCCAGAAATTCGTCGGATGGGAAATCGAAACCACAGAGCCGCATGGATTGACCGAGCCAATACTGATGGACGCAACCGTGCCGCAACTTGATGGATATCGGTTCGCTTATACGCTTCCGTTTTCATCCAAGCGCCTTTTGATCGAAGACACGCGATATTCCGATACGCCGGCTCTCGATCCCGAAGATTTCGAGACAGGCATTCGTGCTTACGCTGCAGCCAATGATTGGGAAATCGGGACTGTTGTGCGCAAGGAACTTGGATGCTTGCCGATTGCCCTCGCATTCGATGCTAACGCGTTCTGGGAAAGCAAGCCTGAAGAAGTCGCCACGATCGGCTTGAGGGCGGCGCTGTTTCATCCCACCACGGGCTACAGCCTGCCCGATGCGGTGATTGTTGCGAACCTTATCGCCCGCCAGTGGCCGGCTGAACCAGTTGTACTGGCTTCGGCAATCCGTAACCATGCGGTGCGACAGGCACGCAACCAAGCATTCTATCGCCTACTCAACCGGATGCTGTTCAAGGCAGCTGAACCCGATCAGCGCCATTGGGTGATGCGCCGCTTCTATCATCTGCCCCAGCCACTGATCGAAAATTTCTATGCGGGTCGAACGGGTTTGCACGAAAAAGCACGCATTCTCACGGGTCGCCCGCCTGTGCCGATCTTACGCGCGCTTCGCTGCCTTTCGGAGGCGAACTTTCTCAAAGTTCAGGAACGATAATGGCTCATCCTCAAAGGGCTGCCGTTGTGGGCGCGGGTTTCGGCGGACTGGCCCTCGCGATCCGACTGCAAAGCGCCGGAATGCAAACGACGATATTCGAGAAGCGGGATAAAGCAGGCGGGCGCGCCTATGTTTACGAGCAAGACGGGTTTACCTTCGATGCAGGGCCGACCGTCATTACCGATCCCGATTGCCTGCGCCAGTTATGGCAACTGTCCGGGCGGCGCATGGAAGATTATATTGAACTCCTGCCAGTCAGTCCGTTTTATCGGCTATGCTGGGAAGATGGCTACAGCTTCGATTATTCCGACGATCAGGCATTTCTCGATCGGCAAATCACGGAGAAGTCTCCCAAGGACGTCGAAGGTTATCGCCGATTTCTGGAATATTCGCGCGCGGTTTACCGAGAGGGTTATGAGAAACTCGGAACGGTCCCGTTCCTGAATTTCTGGTCGATGATCAAAGTCGCGCCACAACTCATGCGACTGGAAAGCCACCGCAGTGTCTATTCAAAGGTCGCTCAGTTCATCAAGGATGAGCATCTGCGTCAGGCATTTTCCTTTCATTCCTTGCTGGTTGGAGGGAATCCTTTCAGCACTTCATCAATCTATGCCTTGATCCACGCGCTGGAACGCCAAGGCGGTGTTTGGTTCGCAAAGGGTGGCACGGGGAAGCTGATTGCTGCGATGGTGCGCTTGTTCGAAGAGTTGGGCGGTGAAGTCCGCCTGAACGCCGAGCTCGACCGGATCCGCGTTTCGGATGGTCGCGCGCACGCGCTAGAACTCATGACTGGCGAAATCGAGCCATTCGACATGATCGCCTCCAATGGCGACATCATGCACACATACAAGCATCTGTTACGCGAAACGCCGCGCGGAACCGCCATGGCGAGACGCCTGGAAAAGAAGCGCTTTTCTATGTCCTTGTTTGTTATCTATTTCGGCTTGAAACGTGCCCACCCGGACCTGAAGCATCATATGGTTCTGTTTGGTCCGCGATACCGGGAACTCATCGGCGAAATCTTTGGCGGCAGCGCCGCCCTGCCCGAAGATTTTTCCCTTTACCTGCATGCCCCAAGCGTCACCGACGACAGCCTCGCGCCTGAAGGTTCGAGTGCATATTACGTCCTTTCGCCGGTTCCACATCTGGGAACGGCGCCTATCGATTGGGAGGTTGAAGGGCCAAGATATCGGGACAGGATTCTCAAATATCTGAATGATCGCTACATTCCCGGCCTGATGGATGAGCTTGTGACCGTCCGCCACTTTACGCCGAATGATTTTCGCGACGAACTGAATGCGCATCTTGGATCCGCCTTCTCGGTCGAGCCCATCCTCACTCAATCGGCATGGTTTCGCCCCCATAATCGCGACAAAGCCATACGCAATCTTTTTATCGTTGGAGCCGGCACGCATCCCGGCGCCGGCATCCCGGGCGTGGTTGGCTCCGCCAAGGCGACAGCCGGTCTCATGATCGAGGCTGCAACCGCATGACGGATCAGGTGACGCAAAACAGCGAAGCCGCAATTGCTGCTGGTTCCCAAAGTTTCGCGGCCGCCGCGCGCTTGTTCGATCGCCGCACGCGACACGATGCCGTCATGCTTTATGCCTGGTGCCGGCATTGCGATGACGTGATCGATGGGCAAACGCTGGGACATCAAAGCGAGGAAACCCAGGCGCGTACGCCGCTCGAACGCCTCGCGGCACTTGAACGGCAAACCGAAGCCGCATTATCCGGTAAAACCGGACTGCCGCAGACTTTCGAGGCCCTGCAACGGGTCGTTCGAAGCAATGCCATCAGTAACCGCTATCCGCTCGACCTCCTGGAAGGCTTCCGAATGGATGTCGAAGGTCGGGTCTACAGAACCATCCAAGAGCTTGAACTTTATTGCTACCACGTCGCGGGCGTCGTTGGCATCATGATGGCGCTGATCATGGGAACGCGCGATGAAGATGCGCTCGACCGTGCCTGTGATCTCGGCATCGCATTTCAACTGACCAATATTGCTCGCGACCTGGTGGAAGACGCACACGCCGGGCGCTCCTATGCCCCAACTGAATATCTGGCCGAAGCGGGCATGGCGGCCATTGACCCAAAACGCCTGTCGCAAGCTGATCAGATTCACGGCGTCGCTCTTGCCCTGCTTGCGCGCGCCGATCACTATTATGCATCAGCCTATGCTGGTCTGAGCTTTCTGCCAGCGCGCTCCGCATGGGCGATCGCGGCAGCCTTGCGCATTTATCGGGCGATCGGTCAGAAAATTCGGAGCAACGGCCCCTCGAAATGGGATCAACGTGCAACGACTTCGAGATGGACCAAGCTAGGTCTTGTGGGGTTGGCAACAACAGATGTCGTTTCGAGCCGGATCCACAAGCCCTTGCGACCGCGCACCACCCTGTTCAATCGCCGGCTGGTGCATCCCTTTCCTGCGGCTTGAACACAGGTTTGTTCCGTTTGAGTTCGGTTAAAAGCCGATCTGTGGGCTTGGCGTAGATAAAACCAAAAGACACACAGCCCTCCTTGCCCTCAACAGCGTGATGAAGCCGGTGGGCTTGATACACACGCTTCAAATATCCCCGCCGCGGAATATAGGTGAAGGGCCAGCGCTTGTGGACCAGCCCATCATGCATGATGAAATACAGCGCCCCGTAACATGTGACGCCAACCGCCACCCACCAGATCGGCCAAAGAAAGCTCCCCGCTGCAAAAAGCAAAATGGCGACAACTGCAAAATACAGGGCGTAAAGATCGTTTTTCTCGAATCCGTGATGGCGATCTTCCTCATGGTGGGATTTGTGCCAACCCCAACCCCAGCCATGCATGATATATTTATGTGAAAGCGTCGCGATCGCCTCCATGCCCGCAATTGTGCCGATCACAATCAAGCCTGAAAGCAGGACGTATAAACTTGTACTCATTGAGCGAAGGCATCCTGAGTATTTGTGTGTGTGTTCGCAGCTTCACCCAGCGTTTCCAGTGGCAGACACCGCTTCAAGATCAAACGTATCGGGTCCGCGTTGACGTCGCTTTGGACCAGCGCAATTTCGGCTAGCCGCAAATGCTCGCGGCAGGACATTCGGGCTTGGCCGAAACCCAATACGGACACGAGCGTCGCTTTCGCAGCATCCTTTTGAATGTCCTTGCCTGCCTCCTCCTGCGAGGCGGTTGCATCCAGATAATCGTCATAAGTCTGAAAAGCTGCGCCGAGGTGATGGGCAAAGGTTGCCAGCAATGTCCGCTGTTCCTCAGTTTTGCGACCGAGCAATCCGGCGATTTCAGCAATGGCTGCAAAGAGCTTTCCTGTTTTCAGCCAATTCACCTGCTCAATCTCTGCGGGCAAACGCGATATGTTGGTTCCACTTACATCCAGTTCCTGCCCACCAGCGAGACCGCACTGCCCGACAGCATTTGAGAGGATGGCAACAAGGCGACTGCGCGTGGCTGCCGAAACGCCCTCAAGTCCGCTGAGAACGCTCATGCTTCGTGTCAGAAGCGAAATGGCTCCAAGAATTGCGGTGGATTGACCGAACTGTAGATGTGTCGTCACCCGGCCGCGCCGAGTTGTGGCGTCATCCATGCACGGAAGATCATCGAGGATGAGAGAAGCAGCATGGATCATCTCGACCGCGCAACCTGCGTCAAGCACAGCTTCCCGCAACTCATTCTGCGATGTCATGAAGATCAGCATCAGGGGCCGGATGCGTTTGCCGCCGCCAAGCACCGCATGCGCCATCGCTTCCTGAAGAGCAACCGGCGCAAATTCATCCCCACGCAAAAGATGACCGAGGCGCGTTTCAATCCTTGTTATCGCGCTTGCCACAAGCGCATCAGCTGCCGTCTGCCCGACACTGCGATCATCAGTTTCAAGATACACCGCTGGGTTTCCCTGGCTTGGCAACAAATTTCAGAGCCTCCAATTCGTGCCCAAGAGCACGCCGGATAAATTGCTAGGTGTCATGCAGACAATCATCCGCAGGTTCCTATATGTGGCGACTGACGCCGGTTGAAAGGGTCGCATGACAAACCAAAGAAAAGCTCAGCATCTTCAAGTCGTTCTGAGCGGAAAAGCGCATCCGAATGTTTTGACCACCGGGTTCGAAAATATTCGTTTCGAACATGTCGCATTGCCGGAAATCGACATGGACGAGATTGATTTGAGCAGCCGGTTCCTCAACCGGCAAATCAAGCTTCCGTTTCTTGTGAGTTCCATGACGGGTGGCCCTGTGGAAGCCGAGACTATCAATCACCGGCTCGCATTGGCCTGCGAAACGCTGCGCATACC
>JAFAGL010000188.1 GCA_023422735.1 Pseudomonadota bacterium | reverse complement strand
GGAATCTTCGCAAGCGCTTCGGTGGTCTGGCGGTTACGGATAACGTGTCGCTAAATCTCCAAAAGGGCGATCGAATTGCATTGATTGGGCCAAATGGTGCCGGAAAAACCACTTTTGTGAACCTCGTAACGGGGCATTTGCCTCCTGATGAGGGACAGGTGTTCTTGGACAATCGCGACATCACGTCAGCGTCGCCGTCCCACCGCGTGCGTGCGGGGCTTGTTCGCAGCTTCCAAGTCACCCGACTGTTTCTCGACATGACGCCGCAGGAGCATGTCGGACTTGCCGTGTTGCAACGCGAAGGTCGAACCGGGAATGTGCTGCGAGATTATCGTGGCCAGTCGTCAGTCATGGCTGAGGTCGAGGATATCCTTGGTCTGCTCAATCTGCGCGACATGACGCACACCCGGGTCAGGGACATGGCGTATGGCCAGCAACGGCTCCTGGAAATCGCATTGGCCATGGCGCTGCGGCCAAAGGTGTTGTTGTTGGACGAGCCGGCGGCGGGCGTGCCCAGTTCCGATACGGTTTTGATCGAGCGGGCCTTGGCCCAGCTGCCGACTGATCTGGCCGTTCTGATGATCGAGCACGACATGGATTTTGTTTTCCGTTTCGCACAACGCGTTGTTGTCTTGGCGGCGGGCGCTGTGATTTTCGACGGTACGCCAGCAGAAGTCGCTGCCGATCCGCGCGTGCGTGAAGCCTATCTTGGGAGTTATGGCGATGACCGCGGCGCCGCTTGAAGTTTCCGGTCTGAGCGCCGGCTACGGTCCGACGCGTATTCTGGAAGGTATGAGCTTTTCCGTTCCCGCGGGCGGGCGGGTGGCAGTGCTCGGTCGCAACGGGATGGGCAAAACGACCTTGTTCGCAACCCTGGCCGGCCAAACCCGCCGTCATAGTGGCACGATCAAGCTTGGTGGGCAGGATCTGACAAAGCTCGACGGCTCTGCTCGTGCGCTGGCAGGGCTCGGCTACGTTCCCCAAAGCCGGGCGATCTTCAAATCGCTGACCGTCGAGGAGAACCTGTTCGTTGGGTTGAAGGCGCGTCCGGCCTCAGCTGTGGAAGAGGCGTTTTCTATGTTCCCGCGCTTGAAGGAACGGCGCCGCAACCTTGGCGGGCAGCTTTCAGGCGGCGAACAGCAGATGTTGACGACGGCACGAAGCATCCTTGGTCAGCCGACGGTGCTTTTCCTGGATGAGCCGCTTGAAGGCCTCGCTCCCGTGATTTGCGACGAGTTGATGGCGGCTTTCACTGCTCTTGCCGAACGCCGCAGCATGACGATCCTGCTGGTGGAGCAGCGCTTGAAGGCTGCGCTGGAATTTGCAGAACACGTGCTCATCCTGGAGCGCGGCCGTATAGCGTGGAGCGGCACACCGGCTGAACTGAATGCTCAACCCGAAACGGTGGACCGCCTTCTCGGTGTTGGCCACTGAGACCAGGTTGCGGGAGATTTTCGCATTGACGACGCCGCCAGATCTGGCGGCGTCGTCGTTTCAGGATCGGCCGATCCTAGATCGGCAGGCCGGTATAATTTTCGGCAAGACTTTGCTGCGCCACGCGCGACGAAATCAGGTAATCGAAATCTGCCCTCTGGATCCTGCGACCGAAAGCACCCGACTCAGGAAATGTGTGAAGCAGACTGGTCATCCACCAGCTGAACCGTTCTGCCTTCCAGATCCGGGCGAGAACGCGTTGCGAATAGGTATCGATCCCGGCCGTTGATTTCTCCGTCAAAGCCTCGATCAACGCATCTGCCAGCACGGAAACGTCGCTCATGGCCAGGTTCAAACCCTTGGCGCCGGTTGGCGGCACGATATGCGCGGCATCGCCAGCGAGAAACAGCTGGCCGAAGCGCAATGGTTCGGCCACGAAGCTGCGCAGGGGCGCAATCGACTTTTCAATTGACGGACCGGTTTGCAGAGCCTCGGCAGTTTCGGGAGCCAGCCGGAGGCGCAGTTCGTCCCAAAAACGATCGTCGGACCATGCCTCGACCTTTTCGTCAGAGGCGACTTGCACGTAATAGCGGCTGCGGGTCAGCGATCGCTGGGAGCAAAGGGCAAACCCGCGCGCGTGGTGAGCATAGATCAGCTCATCGGCAACGGGCGGCTTGTCGACCAGAATCCCCAGCCAGCCGAACGGATATACCCGTTCATAGGTGGTCAGCGAGTCTTGCGGCACACTTGCGCGGCTGACCCCGTGATACCCATCGCAACCGACGATGAAATCGCAATCCACGCGATGCGTCGCGCCGTTCTTGGTATAGGTGACATACGGTTTTCGGTCGAAATCGTGCAGTGCGACATCATCTGCGTCATAGATCGTTGTCCCCTTGCGCACCGCCATCAGGTCGCGGGTAACCTCGGTCTGGCCATACACCATCACATGTCGACCCACGAGATCCGTGAAGTCCAGCCGGTGGGTGTCGCCGTCAAAGCTCAATTCAACACCGTGGTGAACGAGGCCTTCCTGGTGCATGCGGCTTGCGGCTTGGGCACGTTCCATTAGGGCGATCGAACCCTGTTCCAGCACGCCGGCACGGATCCGCCCGAGCACATAGTCCGCACTTTTACGTTCCAGGATAACCGCCTCGATACCGGCAAGTTCGAGCAGCCTGCCCAGCATCAATCCGGCAGGACCCGCACCGATAATCGCTACCTGCGTACGCATCAACAACTCCTCCCAACTCAGGCACTGATGATGCGCGGCAGATCGCCGGTTGGGAATGGACGACTGTGGCAATATCTTGCACTATCGTGACATGAAACAGGTTCCGACATATTTCCTTTACGGCGAAAATGATGCCCAGGGGATGCGCGACTGGCTCCATTGGGAAACCATTCAGGCACGCAGCCGCCTGCACGGTTATCACATCGCGCCACACCGGCATGACGGCCTGTTCCAGCTGCTGATTGTCGCTGCTGGCGAAGTCGAAGTGTTGTTGGACGAAACTCGTATGGTGGTGGTGCCGCCAGCGGTCATTCTCGTTCCAGGGGCGACCATTCACGGCTTTCGCTTCAGCGAGGATGTCGAAGGTCGCGTCGTGACGCTTCGTGAGCGCGATCTCCAGGGGCTTGGGCTGGAATTGGGTGAAGCCGTTGTTCTGCAAAGTGGCCTGCACGCTGTGACAGGCGCACTTGAAGGTCTGCTTGAAGAGGCCGCGCGGCCAGCGGCAGGCCATGACTTGGCGATGCAAGCACATCTGGCGCTGCTTGCCGTGGGTTTGCGCCGCGCACTGGTTGGAACGGGTTCTGGACGAACCGTAGCCCAATCCGCATTGAACCACCTTCAAGCATTTCGGCAACTGATTGACGAGCGGTTCCGGACAACGCGCCGGCTGAGTGATTACGCGGGAGCGCTCGGGATCAGCACAGCGCATCTGAACAGGCTCACTCGACAGGTCGCAGGCAGCTCGGCACTTGGTTTGATTGAGCGCCGGATTGCACTTGAAGGGCGCCGCATGCTTCTGTTTTCGAACTTGACCATCAAGGAGATCGGCGCGGAACTGGGATACGAGGATCCGGCTTATTTTACCCGCTTCATGACGCGTATGCTCGGCCAGCCGCCAGGTCTGTTTCGTGCGGGTGGGCATGATGCAATCGAACGGGATAACACCGCGGCGTCATGAGCGCAGACGGGCTGCGACTTCACGCACTGCCTGCATCAGATTGGCTGCAGCCAGAGATGTCATCATGTCGGTGCGTGTCGTGAAGCCCACTGGTCCGGTGGTTTCTCTCGTGTCGATCGGCAGCAGGGCAAGCTGTTGTTCGGCAACGTCCTTGGCCACGACGCCCTCCGATATGATCCAGATCGCATCAGATTCTCGGACATAAGCGCGGCCAAACGCGTTCGAAACCGTTTCCACTTCATCGTTCAGCTCGGTTATGCCGTGCACAAGCAGCATCGTGTCGACCAGACGCTTGATGACTGACCCGGGCGTCGGCATCAGGACCTGATAATCGGCGATCATCGACAGATCGAAATTGCGATCGTCCAGCAATGGATGCCCCGGGCGTACAACGAGAACAACACGTTCTGAATAAAGATGCTCGAAGGAAAAGCCGAGCATGACATCGGGCTCTGCCATTCGACCGATCACGAGGTCGACGTCCCCCGTGCGAAGAAGAGACAAAAGATAGGCATTTGGACCCGTGATGATCCGTGTGTGTATACCATGGTCGGTGGCGGTGAAATTGCGCACGGCTTCCGGCAAGATCCGCGCCGAAACAGTGGGGAGAGCGCCAACCCTGACTGTTGTCGGCTCGTGTCCGCTCTTTGCAGCATCGATCCCTTGGCGAAGAGCAGCGATGCCGGTTGAGGCGTAGCGATAGAATACATCGCCGAATGGCGTCAGGAAAAGCGTTCTGCGGCTGCGGTCGAACAGCGCTTCGCCAAGAATATGTTCGAGTTCCTGAATGGTTTTCGAAGCCGCGGGCTGACTGATATTGAGGGCATTGGCTGCATTGATCACGCTTTTCAGACGCGCAACTTCGAGGAAGCAGGCGATATGGCGCAACCTGATTCTGGGATCGATAATCCGTCCGGCCATCAGTATATTCCGGTTATGAGAGGGCTTGATCCTGCGCTCATTGGAGGGCGGGAACGCGGTTTCAATAAGCGTCAGGTTATAATTATGCCCGAACTAATCATTTTACGCGAGCGGTCCTGACCCATTAAACATGTTTGCAACGAAAGGGAGGATCATGCAGTTCGTTCGGATCAATGGAGTGTTGCTGCATTATCGTGTGGCAGGACCTGAGGGCGCCCCATGTGTGGTGCTGGCCAACTCGCTTGGAACCGACGCGCGCATCTGGGATGAGGTCATTGCCGATCTCGCGCGTGACTATCAGGTTATTTCCTATGACAAGCGTGGGCATGGGTTGAGCGATGCGCCTGAGGGCGACTACACGCTTGATGATCATGTTACCGATCTGGCTGGTCTCCTGAAACACCTTCGTGTCGAGAAACTGTTCTTGGCCGGCGTTTCGGTTGGCGGATTGATTGCGCAGGGCTTTGCCTTGCAGCACCCCGAGATGGTGACCGCGCTCGTCTTGTGCGACACCGCTGCGCAGATCGGCGATGCCGACAGTTGGAACGGCCGGATTTCTCTCGTCCGTGAAAAGGGCCTGGAAGCACTGGCCGATCCAGTCATGGAACGGTGGTTCAGCCCGGGGTTTCGTTCGGAACAGAAAGATCAGCTCGCGGGTTGGCGCAACCTGTTTTTGCGCACAAGTCCGGCTGGCTACGCGGCGACTTGCGCCACATTGCGCGACACGGATCTCAGAGCGCGGATCGGATCCATTTTCGCACCCACTCTTGTGGTCGTTGGTGAGCAGGATGGTTCGACCCCGGTCGATCTCGTGCGCAGTTGCGCCGATGCCATTCCGGGTGCGCGCTTCGAAGTCATTGCGAACGCGGGGCATATTCCCTCGATCGAGCAGCCCGGGCGCCTGACTGATCTGATGCGCGCATTCTTCAAGGAGACCGCTAATGGTTGAACTCACTCGTTTCGAGGAAGGCATGATCACCCGCAGAAAAGTTCTCGGTGATCGCCATGTGGATGCTGCAAATGCGCGCAAGACCCCATTCGATGATGATTTCCAGACCTTCATCACGGAAGGAGCATGGGGTTCGGTCTGGTCTCGGCCAGGTTTGACCAAGCGGGAGCGGTCCATGTTGACGCTGGTGCTTCTGGCGGCATTGGGGCATGATGAAGAACTCGCCATGCATGTACGCGCGACTGCCAATACCGGCGCATCGTCGGAGGACATCAAGGAGGCCTTGCTGCACGTCGCTGTGTATGCCGGCGTTCCTGCCGCGAACAATGCTTTCAAGATTGCTCGAGAGGAGCTCGCAAAGCGAGCTGAAGCAGCAGAATGAGCGGTATCATGCTTCCCGGCGCCGATGGTGGCCTTTATCAGCGCGATCGCGAGTGGCATCCAGCGGGTTTCACGCCCGGCTACAAAAGTTCGACTTTTCGTTCGCCTGGCCATCCCTTGCTGGCGCTGCAGTCGACTGCATCGGAACTGACCGGGCCGACCTTCGGTCATTCCAGCCTCGGCCCGCTCGATAACGATCTCATTCGCAACTACAGTCAGGA
>JAFAGL010000011.1 GCA_023422735.1 Pseudomonadota bacterium | reverse complement strand
GCGACGATGTCTGCCTGATTTTTTCCGACACCTTCCGAAAACTTGGCGATCATCATCTCTCTCGCGCGTCCATCGGTGCGCTGGACGGCATCATGCAACATCTGGTCATAAGGATCGCCGCAGGTGCTGCGCGCATAGGCGTCCACATCCGCCGGTGTAAACTCGCGCTTGCCTGCCAGGTTCATATGCGGGCTCGGCCGGAAGCCATTTTCCAGATCTTCTGCGGCAACCGGCGGCGTACCGGTAATCATCAAGCCGAGCATTCCAGAATAAATCGAAATCATCTCCAGCCCGATATGGCCACCGAGCGACCAGCCGAACACCGCAGCCTGTTCGACGCCGAGCTTGTTGAGCACTTCGGTCATCGCATCCGCATAGCCGGGCATGCTGTAGGAGCGATCCGGGTCGATGGCATCACCAGACTCGCCGTGGCCCGGAAGGTCAGCAGCGATGAGCCGATAACGCGCCCCGACCGCCCCCTCGAACTGGTTGCGGAAAACCTCGCTCATCGAGGAGTTGCCGTGGATCATCATCACCGGCATGCCGCTGCCCGCGCTTTCGCGAACGGCAAGCGTGCCATGGCTGGTTTCCAGCTTGAATTTCTTTGTGCTCATGGAAAACGCCCCTTCAAGACCATGCGTACAATATCATCATTGACTGGCCAGCGGTCAAAAGTCAGGCAAAATTTCGTGCGCAAGTGTGAAAATATCTTTTCAAGCAAGACCGCTTATGCCTAAATTGTCAAGGAACCAACCTTGCTCAAAGGCTGGATAAGGGGACTACACCATGGCAAAGCCATCTTTCAAACAGCGACTCTCACATAGCCTGCTCGGCGCTTCGATCATTGCCCTTTCGATGGGCGCGGGCGCGCCAGCTTTCGCAGACGTCATCAAGATCGGTCTTCTGGCGCCTTTGACTGGCCCAGCCGCCGCAGACGGACAGGAATTTCAGCGCGGAGCGCAACTGGCGATCGACGAGATCAACGAAGCCGGCGGGTTCAACGGCGATACGTTCGAGCTGGTTGTCGGCGATGTGAAAGACCAGTCCGCCGGCAATGTGACCAGCGCCGTGGAGCGTTTGTTTGGTGACGCAGACGTCCATTTCATGACAACGGGCTATGCCAGCCTGACGAATTTCGAGATCGACAATATGGCCGAGGCAGAGATGCCTTACATTCTGTCGGCTACGTCCCAGCAGACACAGGACATCATTGCGCCGGACCCGGACAGCTATAATTGCTGCTGGTCGCTGACGCCTTCCTTCGATGCCTACAACACCGATGTGACGACGTTTGTCGAAAAGCTCGCAGCCGACGGCAAGATCGAACTGCCGAGCAAGAAGGTCGCGATCATTTCGTCCGACAATGCCTATTCCAAGACCATTTCCGAAGGCATGAAAAAGACCTTTACGGAACGTGGCTGGACGATCACCGTCGATGAGATCGTTCCTTTCGGTGAAGTGACGGATTGGCGTTCGATCCTCACCAAGGTTCGCGCCGACGCGCCGGATGTGGTGATCAACACGGATTATCTGCCCGGCAATTCCGCCTCGTTCCTGAACCAGTTCAATGAGCAGCCGACCAACAGCCTGCTGTTCTTGCAATATGCCCCGAGCGTTCCGGAATTCGTGGAGCTGACGAAGAAGAATTCGGACGGCGTGATCTACAACCTTCTCGGTGGACCCCTCACCACCGACAAGAACCCGCGCGCTGCCGAAGTCGCGCAGAAGTTCAAGGACAAATACGGCGCCGAAAGCGGCACCTACGGCATCGCCTTGTATGAAACCGTCTATCTTTACCTCGATGCGCTCAAGAAAGCGGGCGACGCCACCGACCATGAAGCCGTGATGAAGGCGCTGAGCGAAACGGACAAGCAGACCGCGCAGGGCCGGGTGAAGTTCGACCAGGCAACGCATCTCGCCATGCAGGGCGACGATTACATTCCGATCACATTCTTCCAGATCTGGGATGGTGAGCGCGTCCTGATCTCGCCGGAGCAATATGCGACGGGCGAGTTCAAGAAGCAGCCCTGGATGAAATAAGGCATGGCATTGCTCGAACTGGATAACGTGTCCAAGGCTTTCGGTTCGCTGAAAGCCGTGGATGGTGTGTCCTTCAAGGTCGAGGCCGGCGAAATCTTCGGAGTCGCCGGCCCGAACGGAAGCGGCAAAAGCACGCTCTTCAACGTGATCACCGGGATACCTTTTGGTCCCGACCGGGGCACGATCCGTTTCGACGGAACGGGAATTCAGGGTTTGCGCGGCAATCGGATCGCGCGTCTCGGGCTCGCAAGAACCTTTCAGCGTGAAACGAGCTTCGACGGGCTGACGGTGTTTGAAAACGCAGTGATGGGCGCAGGCTTTTCGGGACAATCGCACTCATCGGCGCAGATCCGGGATGCTTCGGCCGAAGCACTCCAGTTCGTTGGTTTCGACACAGCGAGCTTTGGCCGCCAAGCGGGTGAACTGTCGGTGTTTCAGCGCAAATGTCTGATGCTGGCCACGGCGATCGCGATGAAGCCGAAAATGCTTCTGCTGGACGAGCCCGCGTCCAGCCTCACAAAGCCGGAGATCGAGACCTCGATCGAACTGATCCGGCGGACCGCCGCGCGCGGCATCACCATCTTGCTGATCGAGCATGTGCTGACGTTCCTGATGAGCCTGTCGCAACATCTTCTGGTTCTGAATCAGGGCAAGGTGCTGGCACTCGGCGATCCGCGCACGGTGATTGCCGACGAACATGTCGTTGAAGCCTATCTCGGATCGCGGAGGGCAGCGTGACCGGTTCCGCCATGCTGAGTGTTTCAAACCTGACCGCAGGTTATGGACGCGTGACCGTTCTCGAGCAGATTTCCGTGGAAGCGGGACGCAACGGCAATGTCGGGCTGTTTGGTCCAAACGGCCATGGCAAGACCACGCTTTTGCGCACCGTTTCCGGTTTGTTGAAGCCGCGTTCCGGCTCCGTGGTGTTCGATGGCGAAGACATTACCGGCCTGAGCGCCCGCGCAATCGTGGGAAAGGGCCTGATCCATGTGCCGCAAGGCAACACGCTTTTTCCGGATCTGACGATTGCCGACTGCATGGCGCTTGGTGCTTATTCGCGCCGCGCAAGGCAGCATGAGGATGAAAACCGGGAAAAGGTGTTTGCGCTGTTTCCCAAGCTGCGGGAAAGATGGCGGCAACGCGTCCGCACCCTTTCGGGTGGTGAACGACAGATGGTGTCCATCGGCACCGCCTTGATGAGCCACCCCAAGCTCCTGATCCTCGACGAGCCGACGCTTGGGCTTGCACCCAAGATCAAGGACGAGCTTTGTCAATCGGTTCTGGCGATCTCGCAAAGCGGTGTGCCGCTGATCGTGGTGGAGCAGGATGTGGAATTTCTGCTCGAACTCAGCCAGCACCTTTATTTCATCAATCACGGTCAGGTGGAAACGGAAATCAGGCCGGGCGAAACGCTCGACCATTCCGAAATCATGGCCATGTATTTCGGACATTAGGAAAACCCGTGGGCGCGACGGCGGATATTCTCTTCGGGGGCCTGTTCCAAGGCTCGCTCTACGCGATGATGGCGGTTGGCCTCGCCCTTGTCTGGACAACGATCGGCGTTTTCAATTTCAGCCACGGCGTGTTGATGATGCTGGGGGCTTACCTCGCCTGGCAAATGGTGGCCCTGGGTGTGCCCGCATATCTTGCATTTCCGCTTGCCGTGCTCGCCATGGCCGGCGTGGGCTGGGTCCTGCAGGCAACGGTCGTTCGCCCGTTGATCGGTCGTGCCAACCTCGTTCTCGTTGTGGTGATCACAACGCTCGCCGCCGGATCGCTGATCGAAAACGGCGTTCTGGAAATATGGGGGCCACGCTCCAAGCAAATTCCTCCCCTCTTATCGGGCAATGTGACGATTGGCGGGATCGGCGTTTCGGCGCACCAGATCGCCATCATCATCGTGACACCGATCATCCTGGCAGCGCTTTGGTTCTTCCTTAACCGGACGCGGTTGGGCCTCGCCTTGCGCGCGGTGGCGCAAAATGAAGATGCAAGCAGGCTGGTTGGATTGAACGTGACGGCGCTTTACGGGCTGGCTTTCGCAATAGCGGCAGCACTCGCGGCGCTCGCGGGCATCTTTCTTGGCGGTTATCGGTTCATGTCGCCGGTCATGGGGGCCGATCCGCTTTTGAAAGCACTGATCGTCGTGGTGTTCGGGGGGATTTCGAGTATCTCGGGGCCGATCTTCGCAGCCTATGTGATCGGCTTTTTCGAAGCGATCTGTTCCTATTATTTCGGCCTTTACTGGACGCCTGCTTTGTTGTTCGCGGCCTTGATCCTCACCTTGATGGTTCGCCCTGAAGGCATGTTCTCCTCCGGCCGCAGCAGAGGTTTGGCATGAGTAGCGTGGAAACCGCATCAGCAAAAACCGTTCAGCCACCGGTATCCGCTTCCTTCGCTCGCACGCCTGGACGGCTTTCCGGCTCACGCGAAGCAATCGCCCTTGTTCTGGGATTTGCGCTTTTGGCGCTGTTGCCTCTCGTTTTCACCGACAGCTACAGCCGCCACGTCATCATCATGGTGTTCATCTACGCAGTGGTCGCGTCCAACTGGGACCTCAGCCTCGGTTATGGCGGTGTGTTCAATTTCGGCCACCTGGCGCTGTTCGGGAT
>JAFAGL010000037.1 GCA_023422735.1 Pseudomonadota bacterium | reverse complement strand
GCCCTGAAAAGCATCGCCAACAAGAATGTTGCAATCAACTCGACGGTCGATCCGTCCCTTCTCGGCGGCCTCGTCGTCAAGATGGGTTCGCGCCAGATCGACACGTCGCTCAAAACGAAACTCGCTTCGCTTAAGCTCGCACTGAAAGAGGTCGGCTGATGGATATCCGCGCCGCGGAAATTTCCGCAATTCTGAAGGATCAGATCAAGAACTTCGGCCGCGAGGCAGAAGTGTCCGAGGTTGGTTCGGTTCTTTCCGTTGGTGACGGCATCGCGCGCGTCTACGGTCTCGACAACGTCCAAGCGGGCGAAATGGTCGAGTTTCCCGGGGGCATCCGCGGCATGGCCCTCAATCTCGAAAGCGACAATGTGGGCGTCGTTATTTTCGGTGCCGACCGTGACATTAAGGAAGGCGATACTGTCAAGCGCACGGGCGCGATTGTGGATGTGCCGGTTGGCAAAGGCCTGCTGGGGCGTGTTGTAGACGCGCTTGGCAATCCGATCGACGGCAAGGGACCCATCGTTTCCGACGAGCGCCGGCGTGTTGACGTCAAGGCTCCTGGCATCATCCCTCGCAAATCCGTGCATGAGCCGATGTCCACCGGTCTCAAGGCGATCGACGCTTTGATCCCGATTGGTCGTGGTCAGCGCGAATTGGTGATCGGTGACCGTCAAACCGGCAAAACAGCTATCATTCTGGACACCTTCCTGAACCAGAAGCCGTTGAATGACGGTGACGACGAATCGCAGAAACTGTTCTGCGTATATGTCGCGGTTGGCCAGAAGCGTTCCACGGTTGCTCAATTCGTGAAGACGTTGGAAGAGCGCGGCGCGCTCGAATATTCAATCGTCATCGCCGCAACCGCTTCCGACCCTGCGCCAATGCAGTTCTTGGCACCGTTTGCCGGTTGCGCGATGGGCGAGTATTTCCGCGACAATGCCATGCATGCCGTGATCGCTTATGACGATCTGTCGAAGCAGGCTGTGGCTTACCGCCAGATGTCGCTGTTGCTGCGCCGTCCGCCGGGCCGTGAAGCTTATCCGGGCGACGTTTTCTTCCTGCATTCGCGCCTTCTCGAGCGTGCTGCAAAGCTGAACGACGATAATGGCAAGGGTTCCTTGACCGCATTGCCGGTGATCGAAACTCAGGCCAACGACGTGTCGGCCTATATTCCGACCAATGTGATCTCGATTACCGACGGCCAGATCTTCCTGGAAACCAATCTGTTCTTCCAGGGTATCCGCCCTGCCGTGAACGTTGGCTTGTCCGTGTCGCGCGTTGGTTCGTCAGCCCAGATCAAGGCGATGAAGCAGGTTGCCGGCTCCATCAAGGGCGAACTCGCCCAGTATCGCGAAATGGCTGCCTTCGCCCAGTTCGGTTCCGATCTCGATGCTTCCACCCAGCGCCTGCTCAATCGTGGCGCTCGCTTGACCGAACTCCTGAAGCAACCGCAGTTCTCCCCGCTGAAAACGGAAGAGCAGGTTGCCGTGATCTTCGCTGGTGTGAATGGTTACCTCGACAAGCTGCCTGTCAATCAGGTTGGTAAGTTCGAGCAGGGTCTGCTTTCCTATATGCGGTCTGAAGGCAAGGACATCCTTGATACGATCCGTACCGAGAAGCAGCTTTCGGACGCCACCCGCGAAAAGCTCAAGGCGGCGCTTGATGCGTTCGCCAAGAGCTACGCGTGAGATTGTCAGACCAGTAAGCGAGATTAGAGTCGCCGCATGGCTTCTTTGAAAGAACTCCGCGACCGAAGAGACTCGGTCAAGGCAACGCAGAAGATCACCAAGGCGATGCAGATGGTCGCCGCGGCGAAGCTGCGCCGTGCGCAGCAAGCAGCTGAAGCGGCCCGCCCTTACTCGCAGCGTATGGCTTCGGTGCTGGCCAATATCAGCCAGGCCGTGACGGACAAGTCCGACGCACCCCTGTTGATGACTGGAACGGGAAAGGACGACGTGCATCTGCTCGTCGTCGCCACCGCAGACCGGGGTCTCGCTGGCGCCTTCAACAGCCAGATTGCGCGTTTCGCACGTGACCACGCTCGCAAGCTGATCGCTCAAGGCAAGACCGTGAAGATTTTCACAGTCGGCAAGAAGGGCAATGACATCCTTCGCCGCGAGTTTTCCGGTTTAATCATCGACCGTCTTGAGCTTCGTGAAGTGAAGCAAATCGGCTTTTCCAACGCCGAACAGATCGCTCGCAAGATCGTGACTTGGTTCAACCAGGGTGAGTTCGATGTTTGCACATTGTTCTACTCTGAGTTCAAGTCGGTCATCAGCCAGATCCCGACCGCACAGCAACTCATCCCGGCCAGCGCGCCGGCAGGTGATGAAGCAGCGGCACCGGCAACTCACGGCGCGATTTACGAATATGAGCCGGGACCGAGCGAGATTCTCAATGATCTCATCCCTCGCAATCTTACCGTCCAGATCTTCCGTGCATTGCTTGAGAATGTCGCCGGAGAGATGGGCGCGAAGATGAGTGCGATGGATAATGCGACCCGTAATGCTGGAGACATGATCAACCGTTTGACGATTACCTATAACCGGCAACGTCAAGCGCAGATCACCAAGGAACTCATCGAAATCATCTCGGGCGCCGAAGCGCTCTAAAACAATTCGCGTCGCGGTTCACCGCAGCGGACATAAGGAAAAGGGTAAAAACGATGGCAGAAGGAAAGACCGGCCGAATTTCGCAGGTCATCGGCGCCGTGGTGGACGTCTCCTTCGACGGAGAACTTCCGGCGATCCTGAATGCGCTTGAGACCGACAATGGCGGCAACCGCCTGGTGCTCGAAGTCGCCCAGCATCTCGGCGAGAACGCCGTCCGCACCATCGCTATGGACTCGACCGAAGGTCTTGTACGTGGCCAGACCGTGCGTGACACGGGCAGCCCCATCATGGTGCCTGTCGGTGAAGCTACGCTCGGCCGCATTCTCAACGTGATCGGCGAGCCTGTTGACGAAGCTGGTCCGGTTCCGTCCGAAACTACGCGCGCCATCCACCAGGAAGCTCCGCCTTACATCGATCAGTCGACGGAAGCGCAGATCCTGGTGACGGGCATCAAGGTGATCGATCTGCTCGCGCCTTATGCACGCGGCGGCAAGATCGGTCTGTTCGGCGGTGCAGGCGTTGGTAAGACCGTCCTCATTCAGGAGCTGATCAACAACGTCGCCAAGGCGCATGGTGGCTATTCCGTGTTCGCCGGAGTTGGCGAGCGTACGCGTGAAGGCAACGATCTTTATCACGAAATGATCGAATCGGGCGTGAACAAGAATCCGCACGAGAACAGCGGTTCGACCGAAGGCTCGAAATGCGCACTGGTGTTCGGTCAGATGAACGAGCCGCCTGGCGCCCGCGCCCGTGTTGCCTTGACCGGTCTCACGATCGCAGAGCATTTCCGTGACCAGGGTCAGGACGTGTTGTTCTTCGTGGACAACATTTTCCGCTTCACCCAGGCCGGCTCGGAAGTGTCGGCTCTTCTAGGCCGTATTCCTTCTGCTGTGGGCTATCAGCCGACGCTGGCAACCGACATGGGCGCCATGCAGGAACGCATCACCACGACCACAAAGGGTTCGATCACGTCCGTGCAGGCCATTTATGTGCCGGCCGATGACTTGACCGATCCGGCTCCTGCCGCTTCCTTTGCGCATCTGGATGCGACCACGACACTCAATCGCGCAATTTCTGAAAAGGGTATCTACCCGGCCGTCGATCCTCTGGATTCGACTTCGCGTATGCTCGATCCGATCATTGTCGGCGAAGAGCATTACACGGTCGCCCGTCGGGTTCAGGAAATCCTTCAGCGCTACAAGTCGCTGCAGGACATTATCGCAATTCTCGGCATGGACGAGCTGTCTGAAGAGGACAAGCTGACAGTGGCGCGCGCGCGCAAGATCGAGCGTTTCCTGTCGCAGCCATTCTTCGTGGCCGAAGTCTTTACCGGTTCGCCGGGCCAGTTGGTCCCGCTAGAAGACACGATCCGCTCGTTCAAGGGTCTGGTTGACGGCGAATACGACCATCTGCCGGAAGCCGCCTTCTACATGGTCGGCTCGATCGACATGGCGGTTGAGAAGGCCCAAAAGCTGGCGGCTGAGGCAGCCTGATGGCGGACAGCGGCCTGAATATTCAGGACGCTGTGAACGAAACCTGTCCGTGGTCGGGGAAACCGATCACGGATGATGCGCTGACCCTTTACAAGGGGCGAACCGTTGGCTTCTGCAACAGTGGATGCCGTGACAAGTTCGAACAAGCGGTAGACCACTTCGAAGCGGCGCTGAAGAATGCGCCAGAGGCATAAGCATCATGGCTGAACCCTACCAGTTTGAGCTCGTATCGCCGGAACGTCTGCTTGTTTCGGAAAGCGTCGAGTCGGTGATCATTCCCGCCACCGAAGGCGAAATGACGGTGATGGCTAAACATGCGCCGACGATGACCACGATCAAGCCGGGCATTGTCACCGTCAAGACAGGCTCTGGCAAAGAAGAACGTTACGTGGTGTTCGGCGGCTTTGCGGATATCCTTCCCGACAGCTGTACGGTTTTGGCGGAATCGGCGACGCATATCGATCAACTGGATCGCGCCGTTCTGGAAGCCCGGATCCAGACGGCACGTGATGATTTGAGCAATGCGTCCGATGACGATTCGCGCACTGGTGCGGAAGAATTGCTGCACCAGCTTGCCACGCTGCAAGACGCAGTCTGAGATCGGAAGCGTTCATGACCGGCCGCGTTGTTGTTGTCGGAAATGGACCTCTGCCACGAGATCTTTCCGACGACATCGACAGCGCGGACTTTGTGCTGCGCTTCAATGAGCCAAAAGCCTCCAAGGGTATGTCCGGCGTTAAAACCGACATGCTTATGGTCAACAATTCCGGCAAGCCGATGCAACGACGTTTGCGCGATCCGGGATATTTCCGCTCAGCGATTGTTCAGGAAGCTCGGGAAGTCGTTTTTCCCTACCACCCTTTCACCATCCGGACCTGGATGATTCGGCCGAGCCTGCTTTCCCGCTTACGTGGTCGTAGAGCCGACTGGACGTTGCAAGCGATAGAGGCCATGGGGCAGGCAGGCAAGGAAATCCGTGTCATGCCACCGGCTTTTTACGAGGATAGCTGTGAAGAGCTAGGCGTTCCTGGTAGCAAGATGCATGAAGTCTTTCCCAGCACGGGTTATCTCGGCTTGCGGCACATCTTTCTCCGGTTCCCGACGCCGGAATACCGCATCGAGCTTTGCGGCTTTTCATGGGAAGGCTGGAAGCGTCACGCCTGGGCAGATGAACGCAGTTGGGTCGAAAAGAAGATTGCCAACGGCCTCCTGTTCATGATCGACTGAACGCGACTGCCATTCGGCCGTGATCCGGCCTTGATGGCCAGATCGGATAACAAGATTTGACTTATGGCAGCCCGGGGCGAGTCGTGCCGCGTTTGCCAAGCTCAACTCGCTTTCGGGAGGACAAACTATGGAGCAATCGCTGGATATCTATATCGGCTGGGATTCTCGGGAGCCGATCGCCTACGATGTCGCGGAAAAGACATTGAAAGACCATGCCAGCGTGCCGGTGCGGGTGTTCCCAATTAAGGTTCAGGAACTCGTTGCGCAAGGCGCCTACACGCGCGAGATCGATCCGTTGGCCTCGACCGAATTCACCTATTCCCGCTTTTTTGTGCCTTTTATGGCCGGTTACAAAGGCTGGGCCCTGTTTTGCGACTGCGATTTCCTGTTTCTCGACGATATCGCCGAGATTCTGCAATATCGCGATCCTGCTCTCGCGGTCGCTTGCGTCAAGCATGATTACACGCCCAAAGCCACCGTCAAGATGGACGGAAAAGTTCAAACCAATTATCCGCGCAAGAACTGGTCGAGTTTCATGCTCTTCAATTGCGAGCATCCATCCACCCGGCAGCTGACCCCCGAACTCGTCAATCGCGAAAGCGGCGCTTATCTGCACCGCATGCAGTGGGCCAAGGATGAAGAGATCGGTGAAATCCCGACGCGCTGGAACTGGCTGGAAGGCTGGAATGAGAAGCCGGACACCGGTTTGCCGGGGGCGGTTCACTATACAAATGGTGGCCCCTGGTTCAAGGACTGGCAGAATGTCGATTATGGCGATCTGTGGCGTGCAGAAGCCGATAAGGTCGAGCCGGGCTGGAAACCGGTCTGATCGATTTTTCCAGACGGCGTGTTCACAAGCATCCTTCTTCTTTGCCACGCGCCGTGTTCGCTCTGGGTGTTGTTAAAGAACAGAGATATGCGCAGCTTTTGAAGCCGCTCGGTAACACTAGTTTTGTGCGGCTTCGCAGCTCGCTTTCCGCAGGAGGGGTAACGGCGATCTCCACCCGCCGATGCGGTCGTTCGGGGAAGCGCTCCGCTCGATCTATGCGCGCTTATCTGCCAGATGAGCGAACAACTCGACCACCTGGAGGTATACGGATCGCTTGAATGGCACGATCAGGTCCGGCAACTCGCGCATATCTTTCCACGCCCAGGCATCGAACTCGGCCATGTGGCCACCGGGCGGTGGATTAATGGCGATTTCGCTTTCATCGCCTTCGAAACGGAACGCGAACCAACGTTGCGTTTGACCGCGATACCGGCCTTTGAATGCGATCCCCACGAGATGGGCGGGAAGATCATAGTTGATCCAGCAAGGCGCTTCTTCCATCAACGCCAGGTTTTTCATGCCCGTTTCCTCATAAGCTTCGCGGATGGCGGCCGGCAGCGGCTCCTCGCCCGGGTCGATGCCACCTTGCGGCATCTGCCACAACTGAGTGGTGCCCGACATTTCGGAATCTTTTTCGGGAATACGGCGTCCGGCCCAGACCTTGCCCTCGCTATTCAGGATCATGATGCCGACGCAGGGGCGATAAGGCAATTTGTCAGGGTGGATCATTGACATCATCTCGAATGGGCCCTTTTGGCTTATCTGCAGTTGAGGCAGCTTGCGGAAGTTTGGCACGGCAAACCGTTTTTGAAAAATCACGGCGAGCGTGCCGTAAAGATGACCTGGAACTGCCCCGCAACACCAAGTCAGCTGACGACAGAACTCAGCTTCAGGCTGGTTTCACTGTTCAATACGCCGTCAATCATCCGTATCTCGCGCAGAATTCGGTCGAAATCGGCCAGACTTTCGCTGCGGATTTCTGCAATCAGGTCCCATCCGCCATTAGTCGTGTGCAGCGCCGTGACTTCTGGCAGACCGCGCATTCGGCGGATCACCTGCGACGTCGATTTACCGGCGACCTCGATCAACATGATCGCATGCAGCGTGTTCCCGTCGTAATCTTCGCGAACGCGAATGGTGAACCCAAGGATGGCACCCGATCCAATCAGTCGGTCGAGCCGATTCTGGATGGTGCCGCGCGAAACACCCATGGCATCGGCAAGCTTTGAGAGGGGTGCGCGCCCATCAGCTCTCAGAAAACCGATCAAGGCGTGGTCCAGCTCGTCATAGACGAATTTTGCCAGGTTCTGTTTAGTCATTGAGACTATCGCTTCGCCAACAAAAATAAACAAATTGCCAGAAAATTCCTGAAAATCTAGCAAAAAGTGATATTTTTCATGAAAATCTTCTGCGTGAAGCTGGGCGTCAGCAAGTCGATCGAAAGCATCTCATGAAGATTCCTGCCCCTTCCCCCCGAGCCAATGTCCCCTTCGTCAGCGTTGAGAACCTTGTACGTTTGACAGCATCAATCGGACTGCCACAAGTGCTGTCCGAATTGGCGGATTACATCGAAACCGACTTCCATCGCTGGGAGCTTTTCGACAAATCGTCGAGGGTGGCTTCTCATTCCAAGGATGGCGTCATCGAACTGATGCCGACCTCCGATCACGTCAACTACGCTTTCAAATATGTGAATGGGCACCCGATCAATTCGCGGCGCAACCTCCAAACAGTAGTGGCCTTTGGCGTGCTCTCGGATGTGAACTCGGGCTATCCGGTTCTCATGACGGAGATGACGTTTCTGACTGCCATGCGCACGGCGGCAACATCGGCCATGGTGGCGCGAAAGCTCGCACCGCGCGGGGCAAAGATTCTGGCTCTGATCGGCAATGGAGCGCAAGCCGAGTTTCAAGGTATCGCGATGCAAACCATCTGTGGCATCGAGGAAGTTCGGCTTTACGATATAGACCCCGCCGCGACGACGAAGGCCGCAGCCAATTTGAAACGAACGGGGTTGAAGGTGGTTTCGTGCTCTTGTGCCCAGGAGGCTATCATGGGCGCGCAGATCATTACCACCTGCACGGCCGATAAGCACAACAACACGGTTCTGACCGACAACATGGTGGGATCGGGCGTCCACATCAATGCGATCGGCGGTGATTGTCCTGGAAAAACGGAACTGCACCCTGATATTCTAAAGCGATCGGCGGTCTTTGTCGAATATCCGCCTCAAACGAGAATCGAGGGCGAGATCCAGCAGATGCCAAGTGATTTCCCGGTATCCGAACTCTGGCAAGTGCTAAATGGAGAAAAACCCGGCCGAACATCTGAGCATCAAATCACCTTGTTCGACAGCGTCGGTTTTGCAATCGAGGATTTCAGCGCGCTACGCTACATCCGCGACAAGCTTGAAGGAACAGATTTTTACGAACCACTGGATATGCTTGCTGATCCGGACGACCCCCGTGACCTCTACGG